>NZ_JAAVTY010000059.1:0-8741 GCF_018642185.1 Candidatus Rhabdochlamydia sp. W815
TTATAGAAATAGACGAAAAAGGTTTGGTCTTCGGTTCAATCTAATTGCGGGCATTTATAATCTGGAGCTATGTTAATGGGTTTTGAAAGAGGTCTAAAGAATTGTGGTTATATGCGATAATGCTGCCTACTATAGGTCAAAAATTGTTGCAAATTACCTAAAAACATCCAGATTAGAAATCAAATTCTTGCCTCCTTATTCTCCCGATCTCAATCTGATTGAACGCCTTTGGCGATTCATGAATAAAAAAGTTCGCAATAATCGATATTATGAAAAATTCTTAGATTTCAAGACGGCAATTTATGCCTTTTTTGAAAACGTTCCTAAATATCGGGAAGAATTGCAGCCTCTTTTATCTAGGAAATTTTGCTTAGTTAAATCTTAATTTAAAAACAAACGAGTATACATCTAGTCCAATATAACACTTCATGGGTTGCTCCTAATTTTTTTTGCTCTTTAATGAGCGGTTTTTAGATTTAAAAAAATCTCTTTATATTGGAAAGTTTAACTTACTCCGTTTAAGGAGTAACCCCTTCTTTGTGTGCAATTATGGCATGTCTATTAGAGTCTTTTTAAAATTTATTCAACTGCGTAACTCCTATAAACATGGGTTTGAACTGGAGATTCTAGTCTTTAATTTTTTTTAAAAAATACTTTAACAAGCAAAAACCTTATTTAAAGATCTTTTTTTAAGTCAAGCGTAAATGCTGCATAAGCAGATCATTATCTGGGAAAAGATCTATTTAAAGTTGCTTTTTAATCTCCAAAAAACTAATCTTCGTTCTGTTTATAGATACTGGGGTGTCGCCAAGTGGTAAGGCAGCGGTTTTTGGTACCGCCATTCGGAGGTTCGAATCCTTCCACCCCAAATTAATTTAACTTAAAGCAATGTTCATGTCTTCGAGCAATTCTTTTATGTTGTTTGCAGGAACTTCTCATAGAGAGCTTGCAGAGCAAATTGCAAAAAGCTTGGAAATTGATTTAGGAAAAACTCTTATTGAGACTTTTCCAGATGGCGAGATAGGCATCTCTATTTTAGAGAGTGTCCGTGGTAAGGATGTGTTCGTTGTGCAATCAATGGCACGCCATCCAAATTCCTATCTCATGGAACTGTTGATTTTTGTTGATGCATTAAAGCGCTCATCCGCTCGCTCTATTATTGCCGTGATCCCTTATTTTGGGTATGCGCGTCAAGATCGAAGAGGGATGGGAAGAGAGCCGATTACAGCAAAACTTGTTGCAGATCTTCTGCAACGATCTGGTGTAACGCGTATATTAACAATGGATCTGCATACAGAGCAAATTCAAGGGTTCTTCGATATTCCTGTCGATAATCTTTATGCACGTCCGGCATTAGTAGATGCTGTTCGGAAATTACAGCCTAATCAAATAGTGACGCCTGATATCGGTAGTATTAAATTAGCTTGTGCTTTTGCAGAAAAATTAAATATTGATTTTGCAGTCATTGATAAACGACGTGTAAATGCAAATGAAGTGGAATCTGCTTTAATTGGAGATGTTCATCAGAAGCGTGTTTTGCTCGTAGATGATATGTGCTCAACCGGGGAGACTCTCAAAAAAGCAGCTTTAGTTTGCAAAAGAGCTGGGGCTAGCTTAGTTTTTGCAGCTGTTACACATGGATTATTTATAGGAAGATTTGAAAATAGTGGGATTGAAAGGATAATTATGAGCAATACTGTGCCAACTCCTAATTGCAATGTGGAAGTGGTCTCAGTAGCACCTTTGTTTGCAGAAGCAATACGATCAATTGTTAATGCTAAATCTATTTCCTCACTTTTTACACGGTTTTAATTTTATCTTAAGGAAATACCTTAGAAATTTGGAGTAATTTATTATGAAGCTTGTAGTGAAACCTCGTTTTAGCCAGAAAAAAAGCGAAGTAAAACAGATTCGATCCGTAGGGGATATTCCTGCTGTTATCTATTCTTTAAAAAAAGAGCCTGCGAGCCTAATCGTTAGTGGTCAAGAATTTGATACAGTATTAAGACAAATGCAACCAGGCCACTTACCAACAACTGTTTTTACCTTAAGTGATGGGGTAGAAGAGTGTCAGGCTATTATTAAAGAAATTCAATATCACGTAATTACCTATAAAGTTTCACACATTGATTTTGAAGAGTTAATAGATGGTGTAGATGTACATGTAAAAGTACCTGTTAATTGCATAGGAACCATGGAATGTATTGGGGTCAAATTGGGGGGAGTTGTGCGTCAGGTAATGCGTCATGTGAAAGTGAAATGTCAACCAAAACATATTCCTACAAAATTCGATGTAGATGTAAAAAACGCTAATATTGGGAATTCTTTACGTGTGAAAGATTTGCAAGGAATATCAAGTGATGTAACTATTCTAGCAAAAGAGCATGACGTTGTAGCTGTTATTGCAAAACGCTAATTTAAGAAGAGTTTTAACATTGAGAGAAACGGAAAAACATTTAATTGTTGGACTGGGAAATTCTGGTGAAAAGTATAAAAATACCAGGCATAATGTAGGGTTTAAAGCGATTGACTTTTTTGCTAATCATCACGGCCTTGTTTTTCGTGAATCAGTGCAGATTTGTGGATCTTTGGCTCAAGGTTGTATACAAAAGAAGCAGGTTATCTTATTGAAGCCTATGACATTTATGAACGTAAGTGGTGAATCGATAAAGAGCTGCATGCAATGCTTTTCTATTGCAAAAGAAAAGGTATTGGTTGTTTGTGATGATATCACAATTGCTTTAGGAAAGATGAGAATGCGAATGAAGGGATCTTCTGGAGGGCATAACGGGTTAAAAAGCGTATCTTTAAGTTTAGTTACTGAAGAATTCGCTAGATTGAGAGTTGGTGTGGATTTTCCACAATTAGAAGAAGATTTATCTGATTATGTATTGGGAAAATTCACTAAAGAACAACAAAAAATACTAGAAAAGTTGCTCCCTTTTACTACCTTGGTCTTAAGGGAATGGATTGTGAAAGGAATAGCTCCAAGTATGCAATTGGCCCATAGTTATCCAGATTGCAAAAATAGATAAATCATTTAAGTTTAAACTTATAGGAGAAAAAAATGGCTAAACAAAAAAGCCAACTCTACGAAGGAATATACGTTTTAAGCGCTACACTAAGCGAGGAAGCTAGACAAAAAGCGCTTGAGAAAATTACAAACGGTATTTTAGAGCGTGGTGGGGTAGAACATAAGATTTTTGATCAAGGTCGTAAAAAACTAGCTTATGAAATCAATAAGCGACGTGAGGGATATTATTACGTAATATATTTTACAATTGATACATGCTATTTCAAAGAAATTTGGAGAGAGTATCATTTAAATGAAGATCTTATCCGCTTTATGACTCTTAGAGCAGATAACGTTCCTGAAAAAATAGAGTTTAGTTATGAAGAAAAACAAACGGTTGAGAAGCCTTTTGCAAAAAAAAACAAGCAATGTCCTTTTAAATCAGCTGGGGTGCGCCATATTGATTATAAAGATGTTGAAACATTAGTTCGTTTTATTACAGAGCGCGGTAAAATCATTCCAAGAAGAATTACCGGTGTATCTGCTTATTACCAACGTAAATTAGCTCAAGCGATCAAACAATCAAGACATATGGCCCTTTTACCATTTGTCGCACAAGACTAAAAGGAAGATGTATGCGTAACCAACGTCAACGTAGTCAATTACTACTTTTGAAAGATGTCGAACAGCTTGGACGTAGCGGAGATATTGTACATGTGAAGCCTGGCTATGCGTGGAATTATCTGATCCCTACAGGTAGAGCGGTTTTCCCCGATAAGCGCACACTGCGCAACCAAGCAAATCTTAAGGAACAAAGAGAGCAGCAAGCAAACTTAGATCGTGAAGAATCTGAGTTAGTTGCTAAAAACTTAGAAGGAAAGTCTTTGGAAATTTTTGTGAAGGTAGATCCTGATGGTCATATGTATGGATCTGTAAAACCCCAAGATATTGTACTTTTACTGCAAGAAAACGAGCAAATTTTATTAGATCGCCGTAACGTTTTAACTCCAACTATTAAAGAGTTAGGAACATATAAAATTTCTCTTGCTCTTAAAGAAAATGTGCCTGCACAATTTACGTTGCATGTGATTAAAGAGGTCTAGAGTCTCTTGAACCTAAAAAATTTTAAGGGGAAAGATCAAGCGCTCACGCTGCTTTCCCCTGCTAAAGTTAATTTGTTTTTTCGTATACATCATCGAAGACAAGATCAATATCATCAAATTTCCTCTCTTTATCAAGCCATTAATTTATCAGATACCATCTCTATTTCTTTAGCTGAGGAAGACCTTTTTCATTGTAATTTGAATCATCTCTGTGACCTGCAAGGAAATTTCATTTGGCAAGCCGTATCTTTATTTCGTCAGAAAACAGGTTGGAATCAGAAGTTATCTATTCGCTTACAAAAGAATATTCCTTTGCAAGCGGGTTTAGGGGGAGGAAGCAGTAATGCAGCAACGACTCTGTGGGCTCTTAACCAGCTTTCCCATTACCAATTTGAAGAAAATCAGTTAGCTCTTTGGGCTGCTGAATTAGGTTCTGATATGGCTTTTTTCTTTTCGCAAGGAACTGCTTATTGCCAAGGAAAAGGGGAGATTATACAGCAGATAACCCACTTGCCGAGCACTCATTTCTGGTTAGCAACGCCTCAATTTGGCTTATCCACTACTGCAGTCTACCAAAAATGCGATGCGAGTAAGTTAACGCATTGGGATAGTGCTCAAGCTTTATCCGATACGCTCCAAGGTAAATTCATTTTAAGGAATGATTTGGAGCCAGCAGCCTTTGATTTAAAGCCGGAATTACGAGTCATCAAACATCAGCTTTTAGCGATGGGGTTTACACAAGTGTCTATGACAGGAAGTGGTACCACTTTTATCTGCTTTGGATCTTTAGAAACACTAGAATCACCAGGAGTCGTTTTTTATCCTGTGCATTTTTTACAAAGAAAGCTAGGCTATTGGTATCAATAATATTTAAACTTTAAGCGACTTTTAATGGATACAAAGATCTATGACGATCAATTTATTGTAATCACAGGAGCTGCGGGATTAATAGGTTCTTGCTGTGTCCGTTATTTAAACGATCAAGGATTTACTAATCTGATTTTAGTCGATGATATTAAAAAAACGAATAAGTGGAAAAATCTCCTAAACAAAAAGTATATCGATTTTATTTCAAAGCATCAATTATTTGATTGGTTAAAAGGTAAAGAAAAAGAAATAAAGGCCTTCATTCATTTAGGAGCTTGTTCTGATACTTTGGAACAAAATGAAGATTACTTGATGCAAAATAATTTGCGTTATTCCATTCGTTTAGCTGAATATGCCCTTCAAGCAAAACATCGATTTATTTATGCTTCTTCGGCTGCTACATATGGGGATGGATCTCAAGGCTTTATTGATGACCATGGTCAGCTCGAGTACTTAAAACCCTTGAATCTATACGGTTTTTCTAAACATGCTTTTGATTTATGGTTGAAGCAGCAAGGGGTTTTGGATCAAGTTACAGGTTTAAAATATTTTAATGTTTTTGGGCCTAATGAAAATCATAAAGGACGTATGGCTTCCATGATTTATAAAATGACATCGCTTGTGCAAAAGGAAAAAGTGATTCGTTTATTTGCTTCTTCAGACCCAGATCAATTTGCTGATGGAGATCAGTGTCGTGACTTTATCTATGTAAAAGATGCCTGTCAGATGACGTGTGAGTTCTTAAAAAATTCCCTAGGTGGTATTTTTAATATAGGATCAGGATCTGCTACTACGTGGCACTCTTTAGCTCTAGCTATTTTTAAAGCATTGAAAATACCACCTAAAATTACATTTATAGAAATGCCTAAAGAGCTCGGTTCTCAATATCAAAATTATACCTGTGCTGATATGGCAAAATATATAAAAGTTGTGGAACAGCCTAAGTTGTATTCTATACAAGATGCAGTAGAAGATTATGTGCAAAATTATTTAACCGTGGATAAGCGATGGTAAAACTTAGCGGCATGCTTAGTCAATTTGATCCTGTACATGTTTTGGTCATTGGTGACTTTTTGTTAGATACCTATACAACAGGTAAAATCAAAAGAATGTCTCCAGAGGCACCAGTTCCTGTTCTACATGTAGAAAAAGAAGAAAATCGCCCAGGAGGAGCAGGGAATGTTGTCTTAAACCTTATTTCACTAGGAGCGCAGGTGACTGCTGTAGGAAGAATAGGGTATGATTTTGCAGGAAAGTGGTTATACGGTTTTTTAGAAACAGAAGGGGTTAACGTCCAAGCGTTGTTATTTCAAAAAGGATATAAGACCTCTGTTAAAAATCGATTAATTGCAGATGCACAGCAAATTTTGCGATTTGATCATGAAGAGATTACTCCTTTATTACAAGATCTAGAAAAAAACCTTATCCAACAATTGCCAACTCTTTTAAAAAAAATACAAATGGTTGCTATTTCTGATTATGGTAAAGGATTTTTAACAGACTCGTTGTTAAAAGCTGTGATTCAGCTGGCTAAAAAACTTTCTATTCCTGTTATTGTGGATCCTAAAGGAGAAGATTTTAGCAAATACAGTGGAGCTACAGTACTCAAACCTAATCTATCTGAAGCAATTGCTGCTGCAAAACTTTTAAAAACCAGTCCTTTAGATCAAGTAGCCGAAGTTATTTTTAGCCAATGCTGTGCAGAAATGCTTTTAATTACATGTTCAGAAAAAGGAATGTCTTTATTTAAGCGGTCAGGGGATACATGTGATTTCTTTGTGTCTTCTAAAGAAGTGAAAGATGTAACGGGTGCAGGAGACACGGTTCTTGCTATGATGAGCATTGCATTAGCCAATCAGATGGATATAAACCACGCAATCCAACTCTCTAATATTGCTGCAGGAATTGCTATTGAAAAACTAGGTTGTGCACGAGTAACCCTGTCTAATATAGCTCAAAGGCTACTAGAGCTTGATGTTGAGAATAAGATTTTTGAGGAACATCATCTTTTTGTTTTGCAACAATCCTTAAAAGATGTTAGGTATACCGTTCTTGGAGTAGATAGTCAAAAAGGGATGACAACAGCTTTATTCTCTACTTTTCGAAAGCTATGCTCAAAAAAGCTTAAATCAAAACTCATTATTTATATCTGTGATACAAACCCAGATCAAGAATTTGTCCTATTGCTATCTTCTTTATCTGAAGTGGATTTTATCGTGCTTAAAAGTGAGAGTTTAAAAAACTTGTGCAAAATTATCCATCCTGAACATGTATTTATCATGGACCAATCAGAATTAATTCCGTTAACACATCCAATGGAGCTGTTTGTGTTATAAGGGGTAAGTGCATTTTTCTTTGATAAACAAAAAACTTTAATATCAGAAAATTTCTTCTTTTGTATATATATACTTATCTTTTATGATAATTTAAGTCTTAGTTTGGAAATTTTTATGAATAACTTTGCGTTTCCCTGTTTTATTTTAGCTATAATCACTAGCTCTTATGCTGATGATGTAAAGCCAAAGGTATCTATTTGTCAAGAATCTGCTCAGAAATTTACTAAGCAGATCATTCAGGAAAAAATAGAAGAGACAAGAGTTTTAGTTAGTAAAATTGTGCATGATGATGAAATTGTCATGACGCAATTTGATCTATTAGCAGAAGAGCTTATTACTGCTTATTGTCGAGAAAAAGGAGTTACTTTAAATGAAGTAGAAGAGATCTTACAAGCCATGCAATTTTCTGCAGAAAAGCATCGTTTTCAAACACGTAAAAATGATCGTAAAACCCCTTATGTATCTCATTGTTTTGAGGTTGCCTATAAAGTGATGAGTGTGGGAGAAGTAAGAGACTTAACGAGTATTTTAGCAAGTCTATTGCATGATACTCTAAAAGATACGCAAACAACAGCGGAAGAAATCGAAAAAAAATTTGGAAAGCAAGTTGCTAAGGTAGTAGATGAGCTAACAGGAGACAGAAAAATATCCTTACAAGAGAAAAAAAGACAAGAAACAATCAATGCATCATATCGATCAAAGCCCGCAGCCATAGTTCAACTGGCCGATACTCTTTGTAATACATTAGAGCTTCTAAATCACCCCCCCAAAGGCTGGAGTCGAAAATATATTGATCAATACTTTCAATGGGCACAGACGGTTGTAGACCGTCTTCCATCTGTTAACTTTAAGCTAAAAGAAGCTGTACTTCTTACATTAAATCAATATTGGGAAACACAAGCGGCTTCATCAAAATAAATGCAATGTGCTTTTTTACGCTGTTCTTTAAAGTTTAAAATTCTCTGGACCTATTCTGATCTTGCTACAATAGATCTCTTGCATAACCAATAATTTTAAAGGAATTTAGTCCATGAGATATGATTGTTTGAGCGATATATCTGGAAATGCTTTTGTTAAGATAGGAATCTATACATGAAAGCTTTAAAATAGGGGGTTATGCAAGAAGTTCAATAAATAATCCCCAATTACTCTACACAAGAAATATTTCTAAGTTAGTAAATATAAAAAACTAATACTAAGTCTTTTCAAGTTTGAAGTGCACAGAAGAATTAAAAAAAGAATAGGCAGGCGATGAAAGAATCTCTATTGTGATTTTTAACAATCAAACACAAGGAGAGACCTTGCCTAAAGGCTACCATCACCTAACCTATTACCAAAGATGTCAGATTTATATTTTAAAAGCTAGAGGAGATACATCTAGCTCAATAGCAAACATTCTAAAAGTTCATCATAGCACTATTA
>NZ_JAAVTY010000005.1:0-28762 GCF_018642185.1 Candidatus Rhabdochlamydia sp. W815
AGTTTCTGATGTCTTCTAGGATTAAAGTGCACTATCTCCCTCCTTATTCGCCGAATTTGAATCCTATTGAACGCTTGTGGAAGATCTTAAAGGAAAAGAAGGTATACAATCGATATTACGAAACGTCGGTGACTTTTTTTCAGGCAATTAGAGGATTCTTCTTAGAAGAGATACCGAAAATAACAGATATTTTGAAATGTAGGATAAACGACAAGTTTCAAGTCGTTGACTTAAATCCCATTAAGCTAGCCGTTTGAATCGGCACTAGTATATATAGTTTTCTTTCGCAATTTTTCCATAGCCTGCGAGTATTTTCTATCCACGCAAAAGAACGCTCTAGAACCCATCTTTTGGGAATAACTGTAAAAGTATGAAGTGTATTTCTTTTATTATATAAAAATAGTGTTTTTCTGTAATCAATCTCAATAACTTATAAAAGCTGCCATAGAAATAGAGCTGTGCATAAGATGCCATCTACCGGGGTTTTATTTTGAATCTCTTGATACAGCTCTTGTTTTGTTTTTAATAAGGTTTTAATGAGTTCTGATTCCTCTACTTTAGCAGCAGATAGATGAACTACATCTTGAGCCAAAAAATAAAATATTCTCTGATCTGTTATAGCAGGAAGGGGATAAATAGAAGGAAGTGCTTGCCAGGTCCCTCCTCCATAACCGGTTTCTTCGAGTAGCTCTCTTTTAACAGCTTCTAATGGGGTTTCACTTTGATCAACCCTTCCTCCTGGGCAACTGAGCAGCCATTTTCCTGTGGGATGTCTATATTCTAAATTGATGATAAAGCGCCCATCCGCAATGCGGGCTAAAACAACTGCTGCAGAAGAGCAAAGATCAAGACGAGTATAGGTATTTTGAAATCCTGTTGGCCATCTTAAGGAATCAACGTGTACATCAAAAAAGCCATGATAAGCAAACTGGCTTTTTTCTATTTTAGGGATAGTGGTATTTGACATGGATAGAGCGTATTTCTTTATGAATGCGATTAGAGTAGAGTTTGGCTTTTTTTTGATTTCCAGTACAATGAAAAAACAAACGCAATTGACGAAATAAGGAAATCTTTTCCCAAGTCAAAGCTGTTTGACTCCAAGCTTTATTAGTTATTTTTCCCTGTAAAAAATAGCTGAGTAATAGCTTACTAGTGGGAAAGGGAGCATCTATTGCTCCTTTAAGATAGGAAATGGCTTTAGCCTCTGACTGTTTATAACATAACCAACAACCTATCAGTGGATAAAAAACAGAAGAATCATCTTGTAAATCTTCTAAGTGATAGTAAGTAATGAGTTTTTCTGCCGCGCTCCATCGATTTTGGAGCAATAACAATTCTACTCCAAGAGGAGCTAGTTGTTGGTTCTGGATAAATAACTCAAAGAGCTCTTCTGAATATAGAGACTCTATTTTATTTTTTAGTATCGTTTGATCAAGTAAGTAATAGAGTGCTCTTGAAGCATTTTTAGCCCCGGGAAATTGAGTGAGATAGGTTTGAATAGCCAATGGAAATCCTTTTTTGTGCCCTAAACAAGCAATTTGAATTTTCTCTGCTTCTACGGGATCAGAACAGAGGTGTAAGTTTTCTCCTACCCAATGGTCAAACCCCATTGCTAATAAACCAAAGAACGCATTGGTTAGAATAAATAGAGGAGGCGTATTTTCTAAAATTTCAATCAGAGTAATTGGCTTTGCTAACCAAAAGGCTAACTGGCAGCTAAGATCTGAATACTTCGTCATTTTATCTTGATTGTCTAAATGGATAAAAAAGGGAATTGGTTCAAGATACTGATTAAGTAGGGTAACAATGCGTTTGTTTTCTGAGGAAGTAAATAATTTAGGAAGATGGCGCAGAGCTAAAAGGGCAAAATGGTAAGCAGGTATGCGTTTATAAGAAGAGGTTTGATGTAGGCGCATCATGATTTGTTCAACAATCATTTTAAACAAAGGGTGCTTTGAGTATTTGCGGATACAGATTTCTAAACATTTAATTTCTTCTTCAATCTCTTGGGTCTCTTTATAAACAAGCGATTTGCCTAAATATTCTAAAGGAGCTCCGGGAGTATGGCGCAATTTGCTAAATTCATCCAAAGCAAATAAATACAGTCGTTCTCTTTCGCTAGATTTCTTCTGTACAGTTGCGTATTTAATTAAAGTAATCCCTGCGCGAAATAAAGCCTCCCTTCCCTCCATGCGCCCAGAAAAAGAGTTGCCTATTCGTCGATACTCTAACAGTGCTTTGCTATAATTTTTATTAGATAAAAAAGCATCGGGAATCGCTAAGCAATTAATCATTGCATTTTGACTCCCTAAGCTAATCCGAATATTAGAAACGGTAAAATAATTATCGTAGGATACTAAAGCAATCTGAGTCGTAGGCAAAGGAATCAAACTTATATAGTGACAAATTAGTGTGTGATTTAAATAGACATATAAATGGTTATCCATTTTATCGATCTGCAAACTCAATGCGATATTTTGGGGAATATCTAAATCATTTACAGTCATAACTTCAGCACTACCATAGAAAAGCCTGCAGCTCATAGGAGACTGATTGAACCATATAGTATATCCCTCTCGGAGAATCCCTCGTTTATTTACCTCAGTAGTAGTAAATAATAGTCCCATTCCTACTGAATGAGATTGGATGTAAATCTCTGTTTCAACTCGAATGTTTCCATTAAAGGAATCTTTTGAAAGCATTAATTGTAGCCATTCCATGACCTCTGGAGATCTTGTAATTGCTAGATGTTTAGTGAATAAAATATTTTCCTGAAAGGCCCAATCTTGCTTGCAATTAATATCTAGCTCAGATGTTAAAACCCATTCAGGTTTGCCTTCTATAAACTTTTTGAGCTCAACGATCATATCATCAACGCTTTCAAATCGATCAGATGCAATTGGTTGTAAACAGCGTTTTGCAATATCAGAGAGATGCACAGAAATATCTCTATAGGGAGCGATTTCTGTGGGGTTAATCCATTTTTCTAAATGCATAGTTTTACGAAAACTACGTAAAGAGCTTCGATAAAAAGGCAGGCGAAGGGTGAGTATTTGATATAGAATTACGCCTAGAGAATAAATGTCGCTTAAAGGGGTGGATTGTTCTCCTTTTGCACGCTCTGGTGCAAGGTAATTAAGTGTACCTGGTACTTTTCCTGGTCTTGTAAGATTCTGGTAATTTCCCATGAGCTCGGAAAAAGAGGTTTCTTCTTGGCCTATGAAATCAGCTAAGCCCCAATCTAAAATGAGCACTTCTCCATATTTTCCAACGATAATATTATCAGGTTTTAAATCTCTATGTAGAATTCCTTTAGAATGCGTATAAGCAATGGCTTCGCACACAGAGAGAAAAATACGAGTAAGCGCCATAATGGAGCTGCCAATAGGATGTTTGGGCTCGGCTATTTTCTCCTCTTCAAAAGCGGTTTTTAAGATTTTTTTAAGTGTTTCTCCTTCTACATAAGGCATCGTAAAATAAGGGATTGCTTGATCAGCATAGATGTTAAATACAGGGATAATGGAAGGATGCGTCAGAGTAGCCGTTACCCGGGCTTCTCTTAAAAAACGCTCTCTTAAAACCGCACTATCTTTTAATTCTGCGCGCATCCTTTTAAGGGCAACTAGTCGACCAGATACCCCTTCTTGGGCTAATAAAACCTCTCCCATACCTCCTTTGCCCAAACTTCGTAGGATTTGATAGGAACTAGAATGATCAAATCTTAAGCTCATGAGTTCAATTTAAATCCGCTAAATGCTAATATGATTTCAATGTTTTTACCTTTATCATCTTCAAGTGTTGTATTTGGTAGAGTTTTAGGTAGATTTTTGCAAGAAAAAAATGATAGGAGCTCAGCTTTTGGTTAAACAAATTGTACTAACAGGAGATCGACCAACAGGACCTTTGCATATCGGTCATTATGTAGGATCTCTAAAAAGTCGACTAGATTTACAAAAAACGTGTAGACAATTTGTTATGATTGCAGATGCACAAGCATTAACCGATAATGCAAAAGATCCTAAAAAAGTACGAGAAAATATTCTACAAGTGGCACTAGATTACCTTGCTGTAGGAATAGACTCTGAGCAAACCACTATCTTTATTCAGTCATTAATACCTCCTTTATTTGAGCTTACCTCTTATTTTTTAAATCTTGTTACTTGGAATCGTTTGAAGCATAATCCCACCATCAAGAGGGAAATTTTACAAAAAGGGTATGAAAAAAATATCGCTGCTGGATTTATGATATATCCGGTTAGCCAAGCAGCGGATATCACAGCTTTTAAGGCAGATATAGTCCCGGTTGGAGAAGATCAGCTACCCATGATTGAGCAAACCAATGAGCTTGTACGCCATTTTAATCATGCCTACAACACGAATGTATTCACTAGCTGTAAAGCGCTTACTACAAAGGTATCGCGCTTACCAGGTCTTGATGGTAAAGAAAAAATGAGTAAATCGCTGAATAATGCTATCTTTTTATCCGATTCTCCTGAACTCATTTCCAAAAAAATCAAAGGTATGTATAGCGACCCCAACCACACCCGAGTAGAAGATCCAGGCAATGTGGAAGCAAGTCCTGTTTTTACCTACCTTGATTGCTTTGATCCGGATCTCTCTTTTTTAGAAGACCTTAAACAAAAATATCGTAAAGGAGGTTTAGGGGATGCAGTGGTTAAAAAACGCTTAAACGAAGTTCTACAAGCTTTTCTAGAACCCATTCGCAAAAGACGAGAGCATTACGCACAAGATCCTCGTGAAGTGATGAATATACTCCAAAAAGGTACGGATAGGGCTAATCTGGTTACGCATCAAACTCTTATAGAAGTTCGTCAAGCAATGGGATTAGATTACTTTTCTTCATCATCTTCTTCCAGCTCATGATTGAGGTCTTCTTCCTCTTCAGCAAGGGTTTCTTCCTTGCCTTCCATGAACTCGCGAAACAACAAGTAGATCCCACCTGTAGCAAATAAGACAGGTAGTAAAACCTCCCATATATCAAATTGTACGGTGATAAACACTCCCACAAACACAAAGAGAGTAATGACCATATCGTAAAATCGCCCTAGTAAATACTGTCTAAAAGCTAAAGGCAATCCAATTACTAACATAATAGCAGGCCACCAAGTATGTAAGTAACTGATGATAGCCAGCCCAATCAAAAATAAAGCTACAGAGAATACCTTAGCGCGTCTTCTAGAAACAAGAGGGTGATACATGATTTTTTCCTTTTTCTTCACTCTAAAAAGAAAGTCATTTTTATTTCAAACTTTAATTAATTTTAATTATAAACAGTAGTGATAAATTATATCACTACTTGTATTAATCATTTTAAATAACAATTTAGGTCATTATTAGATAGAGTTTCTGATAGTTTTTCTTTCAGAAAAGGGATTTTGTTGTTTTAAGCTCTGATTTATGTGTTCTTGGAAGGTTTTTGTATATTTCCCTCCATGATAAGTAATTTTAGCATGACATGGTTTAGGAGGGGAGTTCTCCTCTAGTTTCTGAATTGTCTCGCTTTTGGGAAGATAAGAGATATTAGCATAACATAATTTAAGCTGTGGTGCTTGATATGATTCAAACCAATGCTGTAAATCCTCTGTTATTTTATGTGAGTTATCTAGGAGGTTAGACATAGTATTTGATGTAACAGGTATAGACATATAATAATTTTCCTATTTATTTTTTTATTTAATAATTATTAAAAATGAGCAAGTTATCTTTAAATAGACTGAATGTTTTCCTGTCTATTCTGTTTTTTCGACTGAATTAAACTGCTTTATTCTATCAGAAACTGATAATCCCTGTTCTTCAGTTTGTTTATAATTGCTTTTTACATGCATGGATTGCGTTCTGCGAAGATTAGTTCTATTCTGTAGTGGTTCAGCTTCTAACGAAAGCATTGTACTAGTTTGGGGCAATGGGCTAGCTTCCTTAGGCTTGTTTACTATTTTATTGTATTGATTTTTTATTAATTCTTGTGTTGGATATAGTATTTTAAATTTAGGAACTTTTGCTCCATTCGTACAATTAGAATCAGATTCTGCTTGTTTTTTCTCTATCTTCTTTGTATCTTCTACAGAAGAAGGAGGAGGAGGTGGTGGTGGTGGTGGAATAGTAGTCTTTTTCTCTTCTTGTTGTTGTGAAATAAGAGCTTGGTTTTGTGAAGTAAGATCTTGTTTTTGTAAAATAAGAGCTTGGTTTTGTGAAGTAAGATCTTGTTTTTGTAAAATAAGAGCTTGGTTTTGTGAAGTAAGATCTTGTTTTTGTGAAATAAGAGCTTGGTTTTGTGAAGTAAGATCTTGTTGTTGTGAAATAAGAGCTTGGTTTTGTGAAGTAAGATCTTGTTTTTGTGAAATAAGAGCTTTTCTATGAATGTTTTTTCTTGTTTTTGTAAAATAAGACCTTGGTTTTTTATAGACATTTGTTTTAGGGCAATAAGAACAGTGGTTTTTTATAGACATTTGTTTTAGGGCAATAAGAACAATGTCTAAAACTTTTTTATCTATAGATTCTTCTTCATCAGAGGTAATTTTCTTAACCTCTAATAGATTATTAATATTACTAGTGCTTGCTGAGTTGCTTGTAGTAACTACAATCGCCATGATATATCACTCCAATTTTATAATAATGAATTAATATTAATTTAATTATTTATATTTTTTAATTTACTTATTAAAGTAAATTGATTTTCTTCACTTATGAACTAGTAGAATATAAAAATCCAGAAGCAATTGAAAAAGAAACTACAGAGGTAAGTTACTTCTTGAGAAAGATTAAATGTTCTTTTAAATAGGGCGCAGTTCTTGATTGAGAACTTTTTGCTACCTGTTCGGGAGTTCCCTTTGCCATGATTTCTCCTCCGTTTAGACCACTGCCGGGACCTAGATCAATGAGGTAATCTGCAGAAGAGAGTAAATCAAGGTTATGCTCGATCATGATTACCGTGTGGCCTTTATCGACTAGTTTTTGGAAGATGGGAATGAGTTTAGCGATGTCGTCTGCATGAAGACCGACGGAGGGTTCGTCAAATAAATAAAGAGTATGTCCTCGTGCAGATTTAGATAGCTCGCGGCTAAGGCGTAGGCGCTGAGCCTCTCCTCCGGAGAGGGTAGCTATTTCTTGACCAAGAGCTAGATAACCAAGACCGACTGTTTGTAGGGTTTCTAAAATGCGTATAGCTTTGGGAATGGGAGGAAGGAAAGAAAGAGCTTGTTCTACTGTCATATGTAGAATATGCCCGAGGTGTTGGCCTTTATAGGTTACAGTAAGACTAAGGGCATTAAGACGAAAACCTTTGCATGATTCACAAACGATAGATACATCGGGTAGAAATTGTAGGGAAACACGTCTGATTCCATGTCCTTGGCAGGTTATGCACATTCCTTTAGGATGATTAAAGCTAAAGTTTTTAGGAACAAGACCACGTTTTTTAGCTTCGGGAAGTGCAGAGAAAAATAGGCGAAGAGAAGCGAGTAAATCCACATAGGTAGTAATATCAGATCGATTGGTTTGGCCAATGGGATTTTGATCGAGCATAAGGACCTTATCGACAGCTAGATTGCTAAAGTGTGTGTTTGAGTAAGCAAACTCCGATTTTTTTGTACGGATAGCTTCTAAAGCAGCAGGATAGATTAGATCGGTTAATAGAGTGGATTTACCAGATCCTGATACGCCTGAAAGACAGGTCCAAACGTGTAAAGGAATTTGTGTAGTAATCTTTTTTAGATTGTGTAGGTGCGCATTTTTTATCTTGATAAAAGAAAAGGGTTTTCGACGGGAGGAAAGAGGGATTTTCTTTTTTCCTGTTAAATAAGCCCCGGTTAGAGAATGAGGGTTGTCTTTAATTTCTTGCAGAGTGCCTTGTGCGATAATTTTACCGCCTTCTTTTCCTGCTTTTGGCCCAAAGTCCAATACATAATCGGCGAGTTGAATCGTGAGCGGATCGTGTTCCACTAAAACAAGGGTATTGCCTAGTTGACAAAGGTGAAGAAGGGCGCGGTTGAGCTTTTCATTATCATAGGGGTGCAGGCCAATGGTTGGTTCATCCAATACATAAAGGCAGCCTGTTAAACCACTGCCAATTTGTCTGGCTAATCGAATGCGTTGAGTTTCTCCGCCAGAGAGAGTAGGAGCGCTGCGCTCCAAAGAGAGATATTCAAGGCCGATCATTTGCAAAAGCTTTAAGCGTTGAGTGATTTGGTCTAGGACATCTTGCATGAACTCAACATCAGCTGTTAAAGAACTTACAAAATGTATAGCTTGGTCAATAGAAAAATGACACAGATCTACAATCGATACCTGATTGATGGTAACATGACGAGCAAGAGGATTTAATCTTCTACCTTGGCAAGCAAAGCATGTGCTTTGATTGAGCAGGGTAGAAAGGATTTGTTTAGTAGGGGCATCTCCTAATTTTGCTAGGTTGGCAAGTATAGAGTTAAATCCTAGCCATTGCAGTTCTAAATGATCTAAAGAAATGGTTTCTTTAGCCCCGTTAAAAAGAAAATGGATCTGCTCTGGTAGAAGAGATTGAATGGGTTGATTAGGATCGATTATCTGTTTTTTTAATAATTGATAAAAAACTTTAAGGCAGTATTTAGAGGCAGCTTCTTTCCAAAAAATACAGATGAGTTCATAAGAAGAGAGCTTCATTATCTCTGGAAATCTATAAAGATCGGCTCCATATTGAAATCCCAGGCCATGACATTCTAAACACATCCCTTGTTCTGTGTTAAACGAAAAGGTATGTGGAGTAATAGGTGGATAAGACTTGCCGGTACTAGGGACTGCAAAAGAGAGATTGAAAAATAAGTCTCGATCTTCCAGAGCTACGACAAGAGATCCTTTAGAAAGATCGGAGGCTTTTTCAATCGCATCAAACAAGCGCTGTTCTATTTGAGGCTCTACCTGCAGACGATCAATGACCAGAAATAATTGATGTCTGCGATTGGGATCAAAGGGAATAGGATCATCTAAGGTAAAATAGGTATTATCTAAACGAATACGCAAGTAGCCTAATTTCTGTAGACGTTTGGTAAGCTCGGTAAAGCTCTCACAGCGCTTGAGTTCTATTGGAGAAAGGACTTGTATTTTAGTATGTAGAGGTAATTGAGTTAGGCTCTTTACTACATATTGTTTGCTAATGGTACGGATTTGTTCTTTTGTCTCAGGACAGTGAGGAATGCCTAAGTGTGCATAAAGGATACGTAAAAAATCATAGATCTCCGTCATGGTACCGATAGTAGATCTGGGATTACCCGCATGATTTTTTTGTTCAATTGCAATGGCAGCGGAGAGATTTTCAATAGACTCTACTTTAGGCTTAGGCATTTGTTTGACAAACTGCCGTGCATAAGGAGAGAGAGATTCAATGTAGCGCCTTTGTCCTTCTGCATAGAGTGTTTCAAAAGCTAAGGAAGATTTCCCTGAACCAGAAGGACCTGTACAGAGAGTGATTTTATTTCTAGGAATAGAAACATCGATTTCTTTCAAGTTATTCTGGGAAGCTTTTACAACGGTAATTAACTGGTTTTGTTGCCTTAGATCTATCGTAGAAGATGGTGGTAGCAAAGGTAGAGATTTTAATGCCTGTTTGATAAAAAAAGCGGTAGGAGTGTGCATTTTAGCCAGCTTTTCAGGAGTTGTAGAGGCGATGATTTTACCTCCTTTTTTTCCTCCTTCAGGCCCTAATTCGACAACCCAGTCCGCTATTTTAATCAGGTCGATGTTATGCTCGATTACCAAAACACTATGACCTTTGTTAACAAGTTTTTGCAATACTTGAAGTAGCTTATCAATGTCATAAAAATGTAGTCCCGTTGTGGGCTCATCTAAAATGTACACGGTATGTCCTCTACTGGAACGACAAAGTTCTTTAGCCAACTTAATCCGCTGTGCTTCGCCACCTGATAGAGTAGGCGAGGCTTGGCCTAATTTTAAATACTCAAGCCCTACTTGATGCAACATGTCTAATTTTTGATGGATATGAGGAATAGAGGAAAAAAATACAGACGCTTCTGCAATAGTCATTTCTAAAACATCGTAGATCGTTTTCCCTTTATAGGTAATGGATAGAGTATTTTCATCAAATCTTTTCCCTTCGCAAATCGAGCACTCTATCCATTCATCTTCCATAAAATCCATATCGACTTTGATCATTCCCATGCCATGGCAATGGATACAAGATCCTTGCTTAACGTTAAAACTAAAACGACCTGCTGCATACCCTTGCGCAATGCTTTGCGGAAGTTGACTGTATAGATCGCGAATATCGTCGAAGAGTTTAATGAAAGTAGCGGGATTTGATCTGGAGGTTCTGCCTATGGGGGTTTGGTCAATCGCAATCACTTTATCAATTTGTTCTATGCCTTTTATGTTTTTATAAGTTCCAATGGGTAGTTTTGCACGGTGAAGAGCATTATCGAGTATCGGATAAAGGGTATCTGTAATTAAAGAGGACTTACCCGATCCCGATACCCCTGTAATCGCAACGAGCAAATGCAAGGGAATTTTCAGGGTAACTTGCTGTAGATTGTGATGAGAAGCTCCTTCTATAGTTAAAAAAGAAGTGCTTGTGCGTCGTTTAGGAATGAGAATATTTAATTTGCCAGAAAGATAGGCACCTGTAAGAGAAGAAGGAGTATTCAGTAAATCTTCAAGTGAGCCACAAGAGATAATTTCACCTCCTTCTTTTCCTGCTTTTGGGCCTACGTCGACAATTGTATCTGCTGCGCGAATGGTTTCTTCATCGTGCTCTACAACAATCACAGTATTGCCTAGCTCTTTGAGTTTTCTTAAAGTATGTAGCAGCTGGGTGTTGTCTTGTGGATGCAGACCTACCGAAGGCTCATCGAGTACATATGTGGCGCCGACAAGTCCTGAGCCAATTTGTGTAGCCAAACGTACACGTTGCGTCTCTCCTCCAGACAAAGTAGGTGCGCTGCGCTCAAGGCTGAGATAATGCAAACCGACTCCTTTTAAAAAAGCAAGACGTTGCTTGATCTCTTTTAAAAGTTCTTCTGCAATGATCTGTTCTTCATCGGTAAAGACAAGGTTTTCAAAAAAAGTATAAGCATCATGAATAGATAGATGGGTAATTTCCGCAATTCTTTTTCCATGAATAGTAGTTGCTGCAGGATAGGGTTTAATGCGCTCTCCTAAACAACTAGGACAGATGGATGGTATAAGTAATTCTTGAATTTTTGCACGATAAAGATCGCTTTGTGCTTGCTCGTAACGCTCTTTTGCATCAGCTAATACGCCTTTAAAATGCACATATTCCGTCCAGCGCGTTTTTTTTATAGGATGGACAAATTTCATGGGTGTCCATTTTTGCTCTATTCCGTATAGAAATACTTGTTTGGCTTTATCAGAAAGCTTTTTCCAAGAAGTACTCACACTAAAGCCGTAAATACGAGCTAAATTATCGTAAATATTGCCCCAGCGTACTGTATTATAAGATCCTGCAACTGTGCAGCAGTCTTCTTTAATAGACAGGTTGGGGTTGATGATTTTCTCCAAATCAAAATCTTCTATCCTTCCCAATCCTAGACATCTTGGACACATCCCTTTAGGGTGATTAAAAGAAAAATCAGAGGGTTCTAAAGGGGCATAAGATAACCCAGATTCTGAAGAGAAAGCATGCTCTGAAAAAAGCAGCTCTTCTTGTGTATCGACAAGGATGACGCGCATAACGCCAAGACCTGCTTCTAACGCTTGAGAAATGGATTCAAGAAGTCTTTTCTCTTCAGTTGGATCAAGAGTCAGTCGGTCAATAATGAGATCTACATCGTGTGCTACTTTTCCATCGATCGCAATCTCTTCTGTTAGATTAACCATTTTTCCATCTAGGAGTATTTTGGTAAATCCTTTACGCAAAAGCTCTTTAAAATCTTCTTTGAATTCTGCTTTTTTATTGGAAGCATAGGGCGCTAAAATCAAAATTTTAGTACCTGTTTTAAGTTTTTGGATGCGCCGTATGATTTGACTCATGCTTTGAGGGGTTACTATTTGCTTACTAATAGGGCAATGAGCAATGCCCACTCGTGCAAAAAGAACACGTAGATAGTCATAGATTTGCGTGATTGTTCCTACCGTAGATCTTGGATTGCGACCAGCTGTTTTTTGTTCAATGGCTACAGTAGGGGATATTCCTTCTATACTTTCTGCCTTCGGTTTAGGCAGATCTCCTAAATGGCGTCTGGCATAAGTAGAAAGAGATTGTAAATAACGCCTTTGTCCTTCCACGTAAATGGCAGAAAAAGCTAATGAGGATTTACCCGATCCCGATACGCCTGTAAACACAATCAGTTGGTTGTGATTTAAAGTAAGATTTACTTCTTTTAAGTTGTGAACGGCTACTTTTTTTAAAATAATCTGGCGCATAGACAACAAATCATACATTATTTCCCTTTTTTTGAAATACTTGCATTAAGTATCATAATCCTTTTAGACAACCATTAAATAATAGTTTATAGCACATGTTAAGAAAGACAAAAATCATTTGTACGATTGGCCCCTCTGTTAGAAGCTATGAAAAAATTCTACAACTCATCGATGCAGGGATGAACGTAGCCCGCTTAAATTTTAGCCATGGAAGCCCTCAAGAACATCGAGAAACCATTGAAATGCTAAAAAAAGCGCATAAGGAGAAGGCGGTTCCTCTTGCTATTATGCTGGATACCAAGGGACCTGAAATCCGTTTGGGGGCCATTAAAAATAATTGTTTGGAAGTTTTCCCCAAACAAAAAATATTAATTACCAAGGAAAAGGTGCTAGGAGATGCTAATGGCATAGTTATCCAGCCCTCTTTTGTGCTTGATTCTCTTCAAGTAGACGCTCAAGTTTTGTTTGATGACGGCTATATACTAACCAAAGTTGTAGCAATCTCTAAAAAAGGGGTTTTAGTTGAAATAGAAAATCATGGGGTTATTCGATCTTACAGGGGTGTCAATGTCCCGGGAATTAATATCAATCTGCCTTCTATGACAAAGCAAGATATAGAGGATATTGTATTTGGCTGCAGATTAGGCGTTGATCTGATTGCCGCTTCTTTTATTCGTTCTGCTGAACATGTTTTAGAAATCAAGCAGTTGTTGATGGATCAAGAAAGGTCTGAGATTCTTATTATTGCTAAAATAGAAAATAGTTTAGGTATACAAAATTTTGATGCCATTTTGCAAGTGGCAGATGGGATCATGGTAGCAAGAGGAGATTTAGGAGTAGAACTGCCTTTAAACCAAGTACCTCGATTACAGAAAATGATGATTCGTAAGTGTCGTCAGGCAGGTAAACCCGTTGTGACTGCAACCCAAATGCTAGAATCAATGATTGCAAACCCTCTGCCCACACGTGCTGAGGTGTCAGATGTAGCTAATGCTATCTATGATAGCACATCTGCTGTCATGTTATCAGGAGAGACCGCTGCTGGAAAATACCCTATTCAAGCAGTGCAAATGATGAAAGAGATTGCAGAAGAGACCGAAAAGGATTTTAATTACCGGCAATTATTTGCTAATGATTCGGCAATAGGTTTTAAGGATATAGCCATAACAAACTCTGTAGCTCTAGCCTCGGTTAAAACCGCCTATAGTTCTCATGCTAAGGCAATTTTTGTTTTTACCAATAGCGGGTTTTCTGCACGAGCTCTATCCCGTCTTCGCCCAGAAATTCCTATTATTGCTTTAACTCCCCATGTTAAAGTGTATCATCAATTAGCTCTTGAATGGGGGGTTACCCCCGCGTTATCTTCCGCACAAAAAAATATCCAAGAGGCTTTTATACAAATAAGTAACTTTGCTCTAGAGCAAGAAATTGTACAGTTAGGAGATTTGGTGGTAGTGGTAGCAGGAGATCCTTTTGGAATTAGTAGAACAACTAACACCATGATTGTAGAAACCATCGGAGGCAATAGTTTCTCTTAAATGTTTAGTAGCACTTAAGAAATAGCTGCAATTCTTTAGAGGCCTCTTTTAAAGCTGTTAAAAAAGAAAGCTTTTGCATTTGAGGTGCCATTTCTGGAATAGCAGTTAGATCAATCAAAGCCGCCTTAAGAAAATTTTCATGATTGTGGAATTGATCATGGTATTGATTCATTAAATCCATCAAGGTTTTTGCGTGCTTTCCTATTTCTTTGCGGCTGGGACTAAAGTGTTCATCTTGTTGGATCTTAGAAATTAAAGAATCGACTTTTGCCTTTAATTTTTCAGCCTCTTTGATGAAAAGAGGATGAGCTCCTGAAGAGGGTTGAAAAGCGCTCATACGCATACTCCTTAGTTTATAATTTCATCCTACATTTACTATATAAATAATTCAACGATTTACTATTAATTATATTTTTATTTTAGATTGTATTAAACTAAGTGCTACTAAACTAGCTGTTTCTGTTCTTAGAATATTCGAATGAAGACGTATGGGTTTAGCGTGTAAATGCGAGATTACATAAGATTTTTCCCTATCAGACAATCCTTTTTCTGGTCCGATACAGAAAATAATAGGAGGAATGCACTCATTTTTAGGCATTTCCCATAAATAAGGATTTTGTATAGAAAGATCGCCAACTAACATAGTTGCTTTTATCTGTTGCCACTGGTTAAGAGGAGGTTTTATTTCTATACCGGGTAAATCAAGTCTACCACACTGTTTAAGAGCTGCAATAGAAAGAGCTTGTAGACGGTGTAATTGCTGGTCAGAAACCCCTTTTTTTTCACTCAGCTCCCCAGGAAAAAGCCAAAATTCTGTGGCATTTAGCTCTGTTGCTTTTTCTATGATCCATTCTAAATGGTTCATCTTAGCAATCCCTTGAGCTATAATAATACTTGGCTTAGCATCTTCTTTTACTACGGATAATATCTCTATTTGCATGCGTGTTTTTTCTATTTGTACAACAGATCCGATAGCTAGCTGTCTTTTTCCGTTTACCAATTCCACTTTCTCTTTTAAACGAATGCGGTCCACATTCAGATGATGTAATTCTTTACTAGTAACAGATAAGATATCTGCTTTTTGAAAAGAAGATTCTAAAAAAAATCGATTATGGGGCACGCAAAACCGCCCTTTTTAAAACCTGAGAAAAAGGTTGATCGTCTTGCGTATTTCCTAAGCGATACAATTGCTCTAAAGAAATGATCTGAAAAGCCGATAGCTTTAAAAAATAACGATAGAGTTTGTGGTAAGAAGAAAAGTTATAGATCAGCTTATAGCAGAAGTTGCTCTGCAAAAGATCCTCTTCTTTTTCATAATACTCTATTTGCATATCTTTGATTTGTACAGAGTAGCTTTTAGGAACTTTAAGTGTAATGAATTCATGCGGATACACTTCGCGAAAAGCTATCAAATCAGAAGCTATTTTTTCAAATAAAGATCTTTCTTGGGGCAAAATTACACAAATAGACTCAAAACGAAACTTTCCTTTTATTCTTTTTAAGGTTTGTTGTTTCCAACGATTGTGCAGCCAAAGCCATTGATCCGGTTTTTCCATAATACTTGTCTCTAGTATAGATAAGGCTTGCAGCATCATTCTCTCTATTTCTTGATGAGCAGGAGCTTTTCGATTAGGCCAAATAGGCTCGGAATACCGAATATGGTAGCCTGTTTTTTGACGTTTCATAGTTGCTACAACAAGAGGGGATCCTGTCCGATAAGATAACAATGCAGGTATAGGAGATGTCCAAGCTTTCCTGCCTAAGAAAGAGGAGCACAAACCCCTCTCTGGCATTCCTTGATCACCGACGATTCCCAAAAAAGACCCTGCTCTTAAAGCTTTCAATCCTTCTCTTACCGCTTCTCTGGGATGGATAATCTTACCACCGTATTTTTGTCTGATTTTAAGTGTCCAATTATAGAGAAATTGGTTTTTAATCGGTCTTCCTATAGCAACCCCTCGCATGCGCTGAGATCCTTCTAGAAAAAAAAGTTCCCAGTTTGCTTGGTGTCCACAAAAAAAGATCGGAGATGTTCCTGCTTTGTACAAACCCTCTACCTGTTCTGGATTTTCGCACTGCACAAGGTGATGGATGTTTTTTTCTCTAGAAAGCTTAGGGTATTCTAAATAGGTGATCATCACATTTTGTATAGAGCGCTTAGCTAGAGAAACCAATTCCTTCTTAGAGAGATGTAAACTACTAGCTAAGCTCAAATTGGTCAATGCACGCTTACGGAACTTGGAAGATCCATAGAAAAGACAAGCCCCTAGAAAAGCGCCTATCTTATGAATACTTCGATAAGATAGCCAACGCAAAGGCCAGGTAAAGACTAAAATACTAAAATATACCAAACGATCGGAGAACATTTTTTATGTATAACAGGTTAAGGCATAATATATGAATAGGTAAGTTATTCTCATAGTTTTAATAAATTCAAAAAAAACCCTTAATTAAGGGTGCTTATAGTAGCATCTTTAGGGTTTACCAAAAGCCCTTTCAACCTCGAAGTGCACAAAAAAGAACATATAAATATTTGAAAAAACATCTATTGTGCACTCGAGCATAGCATGTTTGTAGATAATCTCCTAAACACTTCTATTGGAGTTTCGAAGTTGAGAGCCTTTCTAGGTCTGTTATTTAGTATAAGTTTCCACCCTTGCCATATCCTTGGAAGTCGTATCTAAAAAGCTTTGTGTTTTAGGAAAATATTGCCTAACTAGTCCGTTTGTATGCTCAATAGCTTAACACAAAACAAAATATTTTTCTATACGATTGAATCGGAACCACTATATACTGATATCTTTGATAATTTAAAGAACAGTTCAAAAAAATAAAGCGATAGTAATCCTATAAATCTTTATACAAGCCCTCTTTTGTTTTTATTCGTAGTTAATATTTAATTAAAATTAACATTGAAATGTTAATATATAGACTTAATTAATATTAACTATAGGATTTTAATGTCATATTATCTAGATACCATTAATATTGAAAAAACAACAGCCTCAGAAACATACAGTAAAGTACCGGGAAAGGTGATTGAATTACCTGCTGGTTCAAAAAAGAACCGCTTGAAGTTCGAATTACCATCAAATGACACCTCTATTCAAGCAGCAGCAAATGTATACGTAGAAGTTATTGGTAAGGGTTTTTTTGAGTGCAGTAAGTCTTTTATTTTATCCATCATGTCCATGATGGATCTTAAATTCTTTAAAACCACATATAAAGGGAAAACAATCTATATCAATATGAATAGCCTTTCAAATCGATTAGGTATTAAGGTTAATAAAACCTGTTCGAAAAATTTTCATTTAGAAATTGAAAAGCAATTTGAAACAATTCGTGAAGCCGAAAAGAAAATAGATGCGTTTTTTCAAGAATTAACCAAAACAAGATATAAAGAAAACGGTAATGAGTTAAAAACTACTAATGGGGATCCCATATCAAAGACTTGTTTTCGCAAACTGCTTGGATTAACAGCATTCTCCCATTTTCATGCTAAACAAAAACAAGAATCGAGTTATTTACTAAAAGATGGGAGCATACTTTTTTTAAAGAAGCAAGAAAATAAAGAATGGCCACTAATCACATTATTTACAGAAAAGGTGTTGGGTAAAGGTTGCTTTGGAAAAGTATTAACCGTCCAAGAATTATCTATGGGTAGAATATCTGTTGCAAAAATAGCTCATGCATCTAATCAAAATGAAGATGTTAGAAATGAAGATCTCATCTTAAGCAAGATTTTTCATAATAGCAACCCGGCTGGAATTCAACAAAAACCCTATTCCTTATTTAACTTTAGACTAAAAGATATCAATTATTGTGGATACATAGCACCAAAATATGACACTAGTCTTGATAATATAATGCGCCAATTAGAGACAGCGGAAAAAATAGAGGCTGCTAGACAGCTCCTTAGAGGGTTAAAAGAATTGGAAAATCAGAAAATTAGCCACGGAGATATTAAAGAATCAAACTGTCTGTTTAGGAGAAAAAGCGATACTTCTATAGAATGTGTTATTGCGGATTTTGGAGGAGCCAATGACCTATCAAAACAGCCTAAATGGGCATACGGCGCTCCCTATTATCAATTAGAAGAAGACTATAAAGCGTATCAGTCTTTGTACGAACAACAAAACTCTAAGAAAATAAAGAAGGGAAGAGCTAAAATTTATGCAGACGTAACAAAACTCCTACTGCGTAGAGATGTTTATGCCATGGGAGTTACCCTAGCAATGCTGCTAGAGAACTCTAGAATTAAAGCAGAAAACAGCGAAAAGCTGTATTCTCTTGTAAACCGAATGCTAGAAGCCTCCTGGAAAGAGCGCATTAGTGCCTCTGAAGCTTTAGCAGAATTTGAAAGAATCTTTCCTTTTCAAGCTGTAAGTGAAGCTATTTAATAGCTGGAAGATTCAATCTTAACCTTCCCTCTAAAAACGCGATAAATCATAGCGCTATAACAAAATACAAAGGGAAGTCCAATAGCTACAATAATCAATAGCACGGTAAGATTTAAATCTGAACCAGAAGCGTTTAAGAAGTTCAGGCTTAAAAGATCTGGCTGTATTAAAGAGCGTACAAGATTAGGAAATGTGCCTATCCCAAAAACAACAAGCATGAGGATAATTCCTAAGCAGGAAAAAAGAAAAGCTTGAAAGTCTTTTTTTAGAGAAAATAGTCTGGGTACATTTAGAATAGCTAATAGAGCAGCTATAGGAACAAGCGAGAGCCATCTATACTCTTTAATGCGCTCTACCATATGAGGCATAAACATCCAAGTAGAAAGCGTTGTGATAAAATAGGTAATTACAAATAAGAGAATGCAGCGTTTGACCCAAATACGCAATCGCTCATGCAACACCCCTTCTGTTTTCATAGTTAAATAGATGGAGCCGTGCATAATAAACAGTGTTGTGGTAAATAATCCAATCAAAATAGGATAAGGACGGAAAAATAGACTAAAGCTTCCTATGAAGTTGCCTTCCTGATCCAGGGGAACGCCTTGGATTAAATTACCCAATCCAAGACCTAAGATGAATCCAATGATAAAACTAGCAACCGAAAAAGTACTATCCCAAACCCTGCGCCACAATACAGAATTTTGCTTACTACGAAATTCAATAGCCACTGCACGGAAAATAAGCCCGCAAAGAAAAATCATAATGAGATTGTAAAAACCGGACAACAAAGTAGCATATACAGGAGGAAATCCCGCAAGCAAGCTCCCTGCTACAATGACAAGCCATACCTCATTCCCATCCCAAACAGGACCTATAGCATTTAAAAAAATACGTCTATCTCGATCTGTTTTTGTAAATAAATGCAACATTCCAGTTCCTAGGTCAAAGCCGTCTAAGGCAACATAAAAAATGATTGCAATACCTATTACAAGATACCAGATAAAACTAAGGGTAAAATCCATTCTTTAAACCTCTTTTTCAAAAGGGTTACGATACACTAGATCTTGCTGTGTTTGCAAAGCATCTTCTGGACCGTATTGGATTTTATGATTCAGTAGATAGATAAATAGAGCAAATAACAAGGCGTAAATCACTAAAAACATCATAATCGAAAAAAAGACCTGACTTTCGTGAATATTGGTTGAAACACCATCCACTGTTTTAAGAATTCTATATACAATCCAAGGCTGTCTTCCTACTTCTGCTGTCATCCAGCCGCTAAAATTGGCAATCTGAGGAAATAGGACAGAAATCACTAAACCGCGTAAAATCCATTTAGAATGCATGAGCTTTTTACGTCTGTATTGAATACAAGCTAAAATGGTAAGCAAAGCCATTAAAGACCACATAGCAATCATCATATGGTAAGACTGAAAAACCACTTGAATAGGAGGTCTTTCATCTTCTGGTATTTGATCAAACCCAGTAACAGGGGTAGTAAAATCATGAAAAACCAAAAAGCTCAAAAGGCCAGGAATTTTAAGCCCTTTTACCGTCTTTGTAGCATCGTTAGTCCAACCAAATAGCGTGATTGGGGTTTTAGGCTCTGTTACATAGATCCCTTCCATAGCGGCTAATTTTGAAGGCTGATTCTTGGCAACTCCTCTTGCTGTGCTATCTGCTGAAACGAGTTGCAAGATGAGAACAAGGGCTGCTGCGATTAAAGATATGCGTAAAGTAGCCTTTGTAAATAGCGTATAGCGCTTTTTTAAGTAGTAATAACTGCTCACGCTCAAAATGCAAAAGATCCCCGCTAGCCAGCAACCTAAAATGACATGAATTAAGCGATCTACACTCGAAGGATTAAAGACCATTTCCCAAAAATTATGAATGATGGCGCACGCTTGCTTACCTTCACCTGCGATGATATGCCCAGCGGGTGTCTGCATCCAAGAGTTGGCTACAACAATCCAAATAGCGCTAAAATGCGCACCACAAGCTACGCAAATGGTAGCAAAATAATGAAATTTAGGACTGCATCTTTCCCAGCCAAATAACATAACCCCCAAAAAACCCGCTTCTAAAAAGAAAGCAAAGATCCCTTCCGCTCCCAAAGCACTGCCAAAAACATCGCCTACAAAACGGGAATAATTAGCCCAATTTGTCCCAAATCCAAATAATTGTACAAGTCCTGTTGCAACACCAAGGGCAAATGTTAAGGCAAAAATTTTCGTCCAAAATTTTGCAATTTGTTGATAAAGAACATTTTTTGTTTTTAAATAAAAACCTTCAAAAATGACAAGCATTAACCCTATACCAATACTTAAAGGGGGGTAAATATAGTGGAATGCACTTGTTAGTCCGAATTGAATTCGAGACAACATAACAACATCCATAAGTTCTCTTCTCAAGTTTAAAAAATGAATAGTTCTTGATCCTAACAACATCGTGAAAAAAACTCAAAGCCAAGATCAGCTAAGATCGTTTAAATTAAAAAATATTCTTTTTTCTAGCCGTCTTTTCTGTTATATTTTGCCTGGGCTCAAACTCTATTAAACAACTCCTAAGATGTAAAAAATGAGTGCGCTTTTTCATAGTTTTACTTCTCTCTTTGAAATTCTAGTAATTACTTTGGTGATTAACTATTTACTTATGTTTTTCTGGAATACGCGTTCTATGGATGTGGTGTTGGGATTATTAGCTATTTTATTAGCTTTTTTCTTTGCTGCTTGGTTAAATTTTCCGATATTACACAGAATTATAGGATTGTTAAGCAATACAGCATTATTGGGGTTATTAATCATCTTTCAACCGGAAATGCGTGTAGCTTTATCTAAGCTTAGTCCTAAAGGACGACGTTATAAAGAAGTAACAGAATTTGATAAGTTCTTAGACCATTTAGGAACTTCTGTATATCGTCTTGCAGAAAAAAGACTCGGGGCTCTTATTTTACTAGAAAACGAAGATTCCCTAGATGATTTTGCCAGAAAAGCCATACAACTCAATGCAACTTTTTCTTCTGAGCTACTAGAATCCATTTTCGATACAACAACTCCTCTGCACGATGGTGCAGTGATTATTCGCAATACGACTATTCTTGCTGCTTCTGTAATTCTGCCTCTTGCTGAAGATAGCCTACAACTAACCAGGTCCATGGGTACACGGCATAGAGCAGCTTTAGGAGCAAGTCAATTGACAGACGCTGTAATTATCATTATCTCCGAAGAAGCGGGCAGAGTTTCTATTGCTCGTGATGGAGTGATGACACCTGGCGTGAAAATTGACAGATTTAAAGGAATTATCCGCAGCATTTTTACACCTCCTGCTCCTATGAACACAAATTTTAAAACTAAACTTAACTTTAGAAATTGGTTTCAGAAATGAATGCTGTAATTTCCAAAATATTCTCTAATTGGCTTAGAAAACTTGTAGCCTTAGTTTTAGCAATTATTATCTGGTTTATTGTGAACCAAACACTGATTAGTACACGCACTATTAATAATGTCCCTATTCGCATCATTAACCTACCTCCAGAAAAAATATTGGAGGGAATACAGACAAACGGACATCTTATTAAACAGCTCAATCTAACAGTCACTGGCAACAAAACCATTATTGACGAGTTAAGTTCTTATGATTTGGAAGTTGTGTTGGACGCAACGGATAAACCAGACGAATTCATGGGTACCATATCTAAAAAAAACCTGTCTTCGCTAAATCCTGAAATTGATCTATCTAAAGTGATTAAACGTGTTCAATACCCTAGCTTTATTGTGCGAATGACTAATTTAGTAACAGAGCAAATACCTATCATCATCACTAAGCCCATAGGAGAAGCCCCGCGCGGTTATCAATTTTTAAATATCTGGCCCTATCGCTTACTTCTTACAGTACAAGGACCTGAAGATACTTTAAAACGGCTCAAAGAAAAAGAGTTAAGGCTTACTTTAAACCTTAATGAAGTGAAAAAATCACAACTTGATGCTCTAGACCACGTTGAACAAGAGGTCATTAGCTTTTTTGTACCTGATTATTGGACACAGATTAAAGTGCCTTCTTTAAGCGATGTTCCTATCTCTATCGATGATCCAAACGCAAAATTACTTAGAATAGATTTTATTCGTTCTAGCTTTTCTCCTCTCAATTACGCTATCCCTGTATCTTTATTCTTTCCTATTGAAACCTTAAACAAATTAAACCCCGATACAGTGCAATTAGCTGAATCTACTTTGTTGAAAAAAATACACGGACAAGGCGTCCTTCAGATTCCTCTTTTAGTTAATGGATTGGGACCTCGCTTTTTAAATCTTATTGAAAAAATGATTCAGATCGAAATTATCGTTATACCACACGCTAAGCAAGAAAGGCTTTCTTGGAATGTACAACTGGTTAATCCCAGGCAATTAGAAAACCAATATGTACAAGCTTTTAACGGAGAGCTCGTCGATCCAGATATTTTGCTATTAGCTCCTATACTAAGAGAGGAGTACTTAAGAAATCGCTTTCGCAGTTATGTAAATCGTCTGCTATTATTCAAAACCGATGAAACAAAACTAAATCTATCTATTTCCCTAAAAAAAAACGTAATTACTATCGAAGAAATGGATTCTTCTGTTAGCCTTACAACACCATCTAATTTGTAATAAATGAAATATCAAATCACCCTTTTAAAAAGCAGCCTTACACAAACAGGTGGATTAGAAAAATACACTTGGCAGATAGCACAAAGATTTTGTCAAAAAAATCTTCCCGTAACTCTATTAACAACAGGAGCTTCTCATCCTCCGTTTATATCAGATTACCTTAACATCGTTTCTTTTCCCATTGACTATCGATTAAGCGTTTTGAATCTATTGCAATTTAATCGTTGCTGCGCTCAATACATAAAAAAGCATCCTACGCCGATTATTTTTGGATTAGATCGCAATCAATTTCAAACGCATATTCGTGCAGGAAATGGAGTCCATGCAGCTTATTTAAACTACCGAGCACAAGAAGAAGGGGTATATAAAAAGCTTAGCTTCTTTTTTAACCCCTTACATCAAATGACTTTACAATTGGAAAAGAAAGCTTTTGAGCACCCAGAATTACAGATTTTATTTACAAATTCGCATCTTGTTAAACAAGAAGTGCTCTCTCACTATGATATTGCTCCAGAAAAAATACAAGTTGTACATAATGGAGTAGAATGGACTGCCTTGGAGCCTCATTTTCAAAGTTGGCATCAAAAAAAACAAACTATTCTCCAGGAATTAAAACTCCCTTCTTCTTGCTACCACTTCTTATTCATTGGAAATAATTACCGCCGTAAAGGGTTATCTAAATTGCTACAAGCTCTTTCTTTGATAGACAATCAGAGCTTTCATTTAAGTGTAATTGGAAAAGAATATCATTTAGCAGACTTTGAACAACAAGTATCAGAGCTAAATCTAGAATCTAAAGTCACCTTCTTTGGGCCTAGAAATGACACCTATCAATTCTATCAATACGCTGATTCTTTAGTTATCCCTTCTTTCTATGATCCTTTTGCCAATGTTACAGTTGAGGCTCTTGCTATGGGCTTATTCGTCGTGTCCTCTGCACGTAATGGCGGCTCAGAAATTCTATCCCCTACTAATGGAACCGTAATTGAGTCTTTAGAAGATATATCCTCATTTGCTCAAGCTCTACATACAGCCCTTTCTCATCCCAAGACAGAGAAAAGCGCGGTTGCTATTCGCGAATCTGTAAAAAGCTTCGATTTTTCCCATCAATTAGATCGCATGGTTGAATTAATCTTAGATCCTGTTTAAAATCTTTTCAAAAGTAGAGCAATAAAAGCAAGAACCACCATATTCAGGCTTGCATGTAGTTTTCTTTCCCAATTTTTCCATAGCCTGCGACATTTTTCTATCCACGCAAAAGAACGCTCTACAACCCATCTTTTGGGAATAACTGTAAAAGTATGAAGTGTATTTCTTTTGGCTATTTCTAATATGCATCCTAATATCTCCTGCACACTCTTTGCAAATTTTTCTCCGGAATATCCTCCAATGGTTTTTATGTAGTGAAAATGCTTCTATACACCCATTTCTGTCAGTGATATTAGCAGTGGTAATGTGAATCGCATGAGGGAGCCCTTGGGTATCGACTGCTATATGTCTTTTTATTCCTGATATTTTTCCCCCTGCATCATATCCTTATCTTCTCCGCTGTATCAGTATTTTTAACACTTTGAGCATCAATAATTAAAAAGCTTGTTTTCTCTTTCCGACCACTGCTTTTAAGGAATCCTTCCATTTTATACTCCTTATGAAAAAGGAGCCAGAATCATTTTTTATCTCTCAATTATCAAGCAAAATCTTCATGCGTTGGCCCTGACATACGCCACTGGCAACCACTTTTTAAAATGTACAAAATTCCACAAAAAATATCATATATAGTGGTTCCGATTCAATCTTATAGAAAAATATAGGATTAACGACAAGTTTCAAGTCGTTGACTTGAAACCCATTCCGTTTGAATTGGCACTACTATAGATCAACTCTTCGTGGACGTGTTTTTTTGCGTGTAGACTCAAGTATTAGATGGATTTTGCTAAATTGTTTACGAGAAATATCGCTTGGATAAGAGCGGATCATAATTACCTCCAAAGGTTTTATGAAAACTATCATTATACCTTACTGAAAAGATTTTAAACAGGCTCTTAGCAAATTTATCTATATCGAGCAGACTGGTTGTGTAATAACATATCTCTAGATATGTCTCGAACAGTTTCTAGCATCCGCACTCTAAATTCAAGATTTTGTTTTAATGGTCAGTCGCCTGTATGTCTTTTTATTTCCTGATATTTTTTTCCTGCGTCGTATCCTTTTTTTTCCGCATCGAAAAGATGCGAAATAGGCTTTTAGATTTTCACTAATCATTTTTTTTGGAAATTGATTCAAAACTTTTAAGAAAAAATTATTATAATCTTTATTTGTAAGTTGAAGTTTTTTTATGAAAATAGTATGTTCTTCTCCCGATAAATTTAAGTCTGACTTAGTAATCTTTTCTTTTTTTTTGGCAATTTTTTCTTTAATATAGTCTTCTATAAATATACGACGTGTATCTTCACTATATCTGGCTTTTACTTCATCTGCTTTAAACTCAGGAGAGCTTATGAGATCGATAGACAAAGGATCTGGTGCTAAATTTGGATGGTTCTTTATAAGCAAGGACCAAAGTAACTTAAGCTCTTCCTCGTAATTTTCTTTTTTGGCAATTTTTTCTTTGCAATAGTCAGCTAAGAATTTAATACATGTCTGTATGCTATACCTGGCGTGTACTTCATCTTTTTTAAACTCAGGAGATTTTATATATTGAAAAGTTAATGGAGGGGATAGTTTGACATAAGTCTTTTCAAGTTTGAAGTGCACAGAAGAATTAAAAAAAGAATAGGCAGGCGATGAAAGAATCTCTATTGTGATTTTTAACAATCAAACACAAGGAGAGACCTTGCCTAAAGGCTACCATCACCTAACCTATGACCAAAGATGTCAGATTTATATTTTAAAAGCTAGAGGAGATACATCTAGCTCAATAGCAAACATTCTAAAAGTTCATCATAGCACTATTAGTAGGGAACTTAAGAGAAATAAAGGGCAACGAGGATACCGTCATCAGCAAGCTCAAGAAAAAGCATTTCTTAGAAAAAATTCTCAGCCCAATAAAAAAATGACTCCTCAAATAGTTACCCGTATTGAAGAAAAAATCAAGTTGCAATGGAGCCCTATACAAATATCCGGATGGCTTAAAAGACATGGTAAAGAACATGTTAGTCATGAGACCATCTATAATCATATCTGGAAAGATAAACGACAGGGAGGACAGCTTTATAGAGAGCTCCGTCATCGAGGGAAAAAATATAACAAGCAGAGAAAGGGAGCTTCTGGAAGAGGGAACATGCCTGGTCGTATAGATATTAAGCAACGGCCTTGTATTGTAGAAAAAAAGACTCGTTTAGGAGACTGGGAACTAGATACAGTCATAGGGGCAGGACATAAAGGCGTAATTGTATCAATGGTAGAAAGAACTTCCAAGCTAACTAAGCTCGCCAAAGTTTCTCATAAAACTGCAGAGGAAGTAAGTCAAGCGTTAATTGAACAACTTAAACCTATCAAAGATTTTGTACACACATTAACAGCAGACAACGGAAAAGAATTTGCCTATCACCAAATGGTTAGTTTCGAGCTAGAGACAGACTTCTACTTTGCAACGCCCTACCATTCTTGGGAAAGAGGCTTAAATGAGCATACAAACGGACTAGTTAGGCAATATTTTCCTAAAACACAAAGCTTTTTAGATACGACTTCCAAGGATATAGAAAGGGTGGAAACTTTACTAAATAACAGACCTAGAAAGGCTCTCAACTTCGAAACTCCACTAGAAGTGTTTACGAGATTATCTACAAACATGCTATGCTCGGGTGCACAATAGATGTTTTTTCAAGTATTTATATGTTCTTTTTTGTGCACTTCAAGGTTGAAAGGGCCAAATATTTTTCTATCCGATTGAATCGGAACCACTATATATTATCAAAAGTTGGCAAAAAGAACCAAAAAGTTTTAGAATTAATCCATTCCATCACACTTTGGGACTAAACATCTTAGAGATCCTTTTGAAGGAATACAAGGGAGAATCCCAGCATTATACATTTGCACTAATTTATCAAAATTAGTCCAAGAAATAGCAGAAGTGCTCCGAGCTAGAGAATTCAATCTTGTGAAAATAGTAGCTCTTACTATGTGATCATCCAGATAAGAGCCTACATTTGTTGCAACCGCAGAAATTAAATTCTCTTGCAACTGCCTAGCAGAGCTAATTGGTGATAACTTCTCGAATAGTGTATGAAAGCGATTCATCGTAAAAATAGACTACACCTATTCCTTTCATGATTTGGAAAATCCATCTTAAAGTAGGGTTTGCCACTTCCTTACTCAGCTGATTTAAGTAAAGTACTTTCTTTGTACTTTCAGTTGCTCTCTTAACCTAAGATTATAAATCATTAAAAATAAAATCATTATCATCTTTCATCTCATAGAAAGATTTGCAAAAAATGTGCAGAAAATATATAGGATGTATATTAGAAATAGTGTCGCAGGCTATGGAAAAATTGCGAAAGAAAACTACATACAAGCCTGAATATGATGGCTTTATTGCTCTACTTTTGAAAAGATTTTAAACATCTTCTTAAGCTTTATATATAAAAATTTAATACATTTTTTAATAAATACAAAACCCACAGAGAAAATTTTATGATTCATGAATCACACACACACTCAGCACAAGCTCTAAACACAGTAACAATTGATTTCCCTCATACTCAGACTGCATCGGCAACTATACGCAAAACCGCGATCACAGCTGCAAAGATAATAGGTTTACTAACCGCTGGGGCAGGAATTAGCTATCTAATAGCCATCAACAGATTCAAAAGCGATCCCTGCTTGAAAAATTCTTCTTTTATTATAAACAGTCCTGATGAATCCTTCTGGGATGGTTGCTGTCGCCCTTTATTTAATTTGGGAAAATGTCTTGGAGAGAAAATCTCAAACTTTTCCCATGTTTTAAATCAATGTCCCAGATCAGTCGAAAGCGGTTTCTGCTTGGAAAATGCTCCTTTTATTATAAACAGTCCTGATGAATCCTTCTGGGATGGTTGCTGTCGCCCTTTACTTAATTTGAGAAGATGTCTTGAAGAGAAAATCCCAAACTTTTCCCATGTTTTAAATCAATGTCCCAGATCATCTGATTGTGATCCTTAAAGAATTAAAATGATGTCCTAGACAGGACTTGTATTTACAGAAGGCAATTTATTGACAGTGTCAACTTGGTGTATGCCAGTTTGATTTCAAGTTAAGAGTCGATATTTCTTTTGTGAAATAAAAGGCGTTCTTTAAGGTCTTGGACAGCAAAGTTTAATGCGGGAGATAAGTCCAGGGTTCTCTGCGGAATCTTTTTTTAAAGAAAACTATTTTAGATTCTTCGCTCCATTATGCTATCCGAAATGAAATGGGCAAGACAATGTATATCACGGCTTCTAAGAGCCTGTTTAAAATCTTTTCAAAAGTAGAACAATAAAAGCGAGAACCACCATATTCAGGCTTGTATGTAGTTTTCTTTCGCAATTTTTCCATAGTTTTTTTCTACAACCCATCTTTTGGGAATAACTGTAAAAGTATGAAGTGTATTTCTTTTGGCTATTTCTACTATACATCCTAATATCTCCTGCACACTCTTTATATCCTCTATCTGCTAAAACATTTTTTACACCGAACAAATGGTTTTTATGTAGTGAAAATGCTTCTATAGTGGTTCCGATTCAATCGCATAGAAAAATATAGGATTAACGACAAGTTTCAAGTCGTTGACTTGAACCCCATTAAGCTAGCCGTTTGAATTGGCACTACTTTA
>NZ_JAAVTY010000060.1:0-8688 GCF_018642185.1 Candidatus Rhabdochlamydia sp. W815
AACGGAGAACGTCTTGCAAAGGAAGTGCGTAATCACTGGAGCATCGAAAACAAATTGCATTGGCAACTTGATGTTAATTTCCGAGAGGATTTAAGTCGTGTTAGAAAAGGAAATGGAGCTGAAAATCTATCTATAGTTCGACGGGCTACTTTGAATCTTTTACAAAAAGATAAGACAAGCAAGGTCAGTTTACGTAAACGGCGCTTTATTACATCATGTCGTAAAGATTATTTATTAGATCTGGTAGGTGCAAAGGAAATTCTTCATGCGTAAGCCCTGAGAGATCCACCTCTCTTCTTCTGTTTGAAATCCCGATAGTTCTAAGCTTAACTTACTTAATAATAAAATTAAAAAAAAGTATAATAAAAAACATTACATTTATAATTAAAATAAAACAAACAAATTTACTTAAAACAAGCTATTAGTTTATAATTCTTACCATGAATTATATTAATTGTATCCAACATTCTATTTTCTCTTCTGAAACGGATTACCACTGCTATGATCTCGATTTGCCAGAAGCTTTAGGAGAGGACTCCAAGCTCAGACGTATTGCAATGGCAATAATCCCTTTTGTTGCTCTATATCGCCCTGTTGGCACTGCTCTTTCTTTGGGGATGGGTTCTTGTCGTGTTATTGGCCATTTAAAGTTGGCTTTAGATCATGAAGGAAAGAAAGAATGGAAAAGCCTGAGTAAAGAAGTTGCGCAAACAACTCTTGCGATTGTCTCTTTAACTTCAAGCATTCTGAACATAAAGATGGGTCAATTGCTTACATGCTCTATAGATACTGCGCAAGGGACTTACTCCATTATCTACTACACGCTAAAAGGAAAGTACGATAGAGCTACTGAAGAAACTTTACAGACGCTGGCAAGTGGACTTTATGTAGCCTTTACCCTTACCGGCTCTTTAGAAATCATTCTTTTATCGGTGCTATTTCAAACAGCTCTTCAGCTGTATCAAATGAAAGAAGAAATTTCCAAGGAACATTATATAGAAGCAGCTGCTAAACTAGGAATGGCAGCCATGCGCCTTAATCAAGCTAATAATTATAGAGGTTTGATTCAAAAAAGAAATGCGTTGTTTGCATTGCAAAAGTATCAAAGCCTTATTAGCCAAGCAATGAAGGGCAAATCTGCTAGACATCTACTTCACCATAACTTAATTGATCTAAATGGAAAAATTGATGAAAATAAGGTAAGTCTATCTAACCAAGAAAAAGAGTACGACTTTGGAAGTCATTTTCACGGATACGGAAAAGGTTTAGTTAAAGGAGCAAATCTTGCTTTTAGAAAGGTAGTGATCGATGGCAAAGAGTTAACTGAATGTGAATTTAAAGTGAATCATGTTTTTCGAGAAAAACTGCAAGAAACCATTAATCAGCTTCAAAAATTTAAAGCTTCAGAGATTCGCGATATTTTGCAACTGACCGGTTCTCATGCAAAATCTCTTGTTATTGAAAAGTATAAAGAAGATTTTAAGGGCAAAGATTCTTTTAAAGAGATCTATCAGATTGCAGCTTCAGGTCTAGGTCAAATTTCTATAGGCGCATCGCGGGATAATTCTCCTAATACATTCGATCAGGTTGTAATTTTAGTGGACGTAGGAAAAACTCTATTCGATCTACATGAGCTTTTATCTTTAATGAATCTCGATACCGCGCTCATTTCCTCTTCAAAAGACGATTTAGATCGGTTGAAAATGGGCCATTTATTCCGGATATTTTTTCCAAGAGAGGCTACTTCTTTTGAGCGAAGTGAAAATTTCTTTAGTCTTTCAACGCAAGAACTGCTTGATAAAATGATTGAGAAATCCCCTCAAATGAAAGAAGTTTACAATCGGTATTTCGATCAAATAGAAGAAGCTGAAATTCTACCTGGAAGGATCCGCTACAAGATAAAAGGACTTACTGATGAAATCCAAAAATTAGGAGGACGTACACTTACCGCTGCTCTTACAGGAGCCTATAGCATGCAAGATTTGTATCAACGAGTCGCTTCCATGCTTTCAATGGGCATGCTCTCTCAAGAAATACGGGATAAGTATAAAGTGGGTGAAAGGGGATTAGGAGGATCATACGACGCAGGTGGAGCTGATAGCGTCTTTACGCAAATGCTTACAAGCAAAGATGAGATTCCAGGAGGATTTGACATAAGCAACTTATACTATCAGAGTATAGTGCGTGTCTTAATCTCTCTTGATGCTTTAGAAACCGGAACATATCAGCACTTTGACGACGATCTGGGTGTTAGATTAACTGATGAAAATAAATCACCTATGTCCTATTTTTTCAATGGAACTTATCCTAATCGCCCTAGCATTTCAGAATTTACAACAATGATCCAACAAAAACGCCCCGATAATGACAACTGGAATAGTCACGAAATCATGTTAAAGGAGCGGATTGACCCCTCTTATTTTGAAGGTTTTTTAGTCAATGATGAAAAAACCCGCAATGAGTTATTAAATCGTTTGCGAACATGCAATCTCATACAAAAAGATTCATTGAGCAGAGAAACCATCCAGGGTCGCCTTGTTGAAGACTTCATTCGAGTTAGCCCTCTTAATTTCCGAGCCAGCGTCTATTAAAACTTCAAGCCCCCTTACAGATAAGTTTTTTGTAATAAAAAAATTTAACAACAATTTAAGGATTTTTTTAAAGGTTCTTAAACTAGCATTTTAATGAAGATTGTTTTAAAATCACCAATCAATTTGATAACCCTAAGAGATTCCTTTTTATGTCTTATTCCAAAAAAATCCGCGATCCCAAAAAGATTCGTAACATTGCGATTATCGCTCACATTGATCATGGTAAAACAACTCTATTAGATAGCCTACTTAAACAATCCAATATTTTTCGAGAAAACGAAGCTACTGCTGAGAGAATGATGGATAACTACGATCAGGAAAAAGAAAGAGGGATTACCATCTTTGCAAAGCATACCAGTATTGAATTCGATGAATTTAAAATTAATATTATAGACACTCCTGGTCATGCTGATTTTTCAGGTGAAGTAGAGCGCGTTTTAGGTATGGTCAATTCCGTTCTTCTTTTGATAGATGCTCAAGAAGGTCCCATGCCTCAAACCCGTTTTGTGCTTGCCCAAGCGTTAAAAATTGGCTTAAAGCCCATTGTTGTGCTTAATAAAATTGATCGCCCCCATGCAAACCCCGATCGAGCTTTAGATCTTACTTTTGATTTATTTGTCGAATTAGGCGCAAATGATCAGCAGCTTGAGTTTCCTATCTGCTATGCATCTGGATTATCTGGCTTTGCTGCACGTGAACCAAATGACCCACGTGTAAATATGAGACCTTTATTTGAAATGATTATCCAAAATGTCTCCCCTCCTCCAGGTAGCCTAGAACTGCCTTTCCTCATGCAAGCTAGTACATTGAGCTATGATGATTTTGTAGGTCGTCAGGCTTGTGGTCGTATTCTTGAAGGAAAAATTGCTAAAGGGCAAACCATTAGCAAAATAGATATGAATGGACATACCTCTTTACATAAAGTAACTCGTATTGAGGGATATCACGGATTAAAAAAAGTAGAAGTTGATGAAGCTGGTGTAGGAGATATCGTTTGCATTTCAGGAATTGCTGAGATTACCATTGGTGATACCCTATGCGACCCTTCCCACATTGTACGATTACCTCCCATTATACTCGCAGAACCCACGCTATCTGTTGAATTAATGGTTAATAATTCCCCTTTTGTAGGTAAAGATGGCAAACATGTAACGATGAATAAAATAAGAGAGCGCTTAGCCCAAGAAAAACTAGCTAACATCTCTTTGAAAATTGAGGATCATTTTCGAGATGATGCCGTTCGGGTTTGCGGTAGAGGTGAACTGCATTTAGCGGTTTTAATCGAAGCTATGCGTCGAGAAGGTTATGAATTTACTATTTGCAAACCTCAGGTTATCTTGAAAGAATTCGAGGGGGTTCAGCATGAGCCGTTTGAAAACGTTCATATTGAAGTGCCTCAAGAATTCTCAGGAAGTGTGATCGAAGAGCTTTCTCGTCGTAAAGCGGAAATGCGCTCCTTAAGCACAAACGAGCATGATATTACCAGCTTGGAGTTTCTCGTTCCCACTCGTGGTTTAATGGGATACCGCAATGATTTTCTAACCATGACCAAAGGCTTAGGTATTTTAACTTCGGTTTTTGATAGCTATGCTCCATGGAAAGGACACATTGAAGGCAGGCCAAAAGGCGTTCTCATTTCAAATGGACCGGGCAAAGTTACAGGATATGCTAGCTTTAGCATACAAAACAGAGGGACTCTATTTGTAGCTCCTGGAGATGATGTCTATGAAGGGATGATTGTGGGAGAGAACAATCGAGATAATGATCTAGTAGTAAATATTGTACGAGGAAAACAGCTCACAAATGTTAGAGCTTCAGGAACCGATGAAAATATTATTCTTTCTCCTCCACGTAAATTCACTTTAGAACAAGCTATTGATTTTATTGAAGATGATGAGTTAATCGAAACTACTCCTCATTTTATTCGTTTACGCAAAAAACACCTCTTAGAAAACGAACGCAAACGCGCTTAATCCTTTTAGCGCCTTAAAAAATTAAGGCGCTTTCCTTTTTTTCTCGAAAATGTTTATATGCTTTAAAACAAGATTTAAGTGGGTTTTATCATGTTAAGAGAAAAAAATCCTCCTTCAAGATTTGAAATCTGGAAGATGTTTGATAAAATCTCTCCTACATATGACTTAGTAAATCGGGTTATGACTTTTGGGCTAGATGGCTTATGGCGAAAAAAAATGACTGCTTTTTTACCAGAAAAAAAACCATTAACTCTGCTGGATTGCGCAACAGGAACTGCAGATCAGCTATTAGCTTTCATGCGCTATTCTAAAAAAATCACCTCTGCTATAGGCATCGATCTATCTCAAGAAATGCTGCAAATAGCGAATAAAAAAATCAAAAAAAGAGGTTACGATTCCTGCATTTCTCTACAAGAAGCTAGCTTATTAGAGCTTCCTTTTGAAGATCGTTGTTTTGACTGTATCTCTATTTCTTTTGGCATTCGAAACGTAATGGACGTTCACACGGCACTTCAAGAGTGTTTTCGTGTATTAAAGCCACAAGGTAGACTTTTAATTCTAGAAGGAACAGTTCCTTGCAATCGATTATTAAAAGTAGGACATCGTATTTATCTACGCTATCTTCTACCCTTTTTAGGAGGGTTGATGTCAGGACAACCTCAAGCCTATCAGTATCTAAATGACACGATTTCTAGCTTTCCTTGTGGGGAAGAATTTTGTGCCTATTTAAAAGATGCAGGGTTTACATCGGTAAAAGCTACTCCTTTAACGGGTGGTGCTGTTTTTATTTACCAAGGAGACCGAATTACATGAGAAGTTTTTTTGTAAATAACACATCTTTTGCCTACGACTCTTGCTTTCTTGATTTCTCGTATCTTTCCAATGTTTCCTGGTTAGCTTCTCAGGACATCTATCCTAAAGTCTATTGGAAAGATAAGCACACCAAAACAACTCGCATGGCACTAGGCTCACTTCTGTGTTACTCTGACATCCCTCATATTGAGCAAACAGAAGATGTAGATCTTCGTTTTTTTGGAGGCATCCATTTTCCTGAATCTGCTTGGGGAGAAGAACTTCCCATTACTCAATTCTGGTTACCTCGTTTTGAAATTGTCCAAACCAATGATAAAATTACATTGATTGCACACTTTATCAATCAAAATCCCAATCCCCTGGTTTTTAAAGAGCTCAAACCAGAAAACCCTATAGAGCAGGTTGCTCCCTGTGTTAAAATTTCTCATTCGCCCAATTGGACCGAATGGGAAAAAAATGTCGAACATGTACTTTCTATCAAAGGCCTTGAAAAAATTGTACTTGCGCGTCAAACACAATTTACTACTACTCCTGCTTGGCCTTTGTTCCAAGCCCTTGAAAAAAAAGCAGAAACAGCTACTTGCTTCGCCTTTCAGTTTTCTAAAGACACTGCCTTTTTAGGGGCTACTCCAGAAACCTTATTCCATAGAAAAAAAAATGTGGTTTTTAGTGAAGCTATTGCAGGAACAAGGCCGCGTGGAATAAATGAGAATAAGCTAGCTCATGAGCTTAAGTCTTCTGCTAAAGACAACCGAGAATTTAACTTTGTGAAAAAATTTATCGAACAAGCTCTTTTACCTCTATCTAATCAGTTAAGCTGGCAAAAGGATCAAATCCTGCGCACAACTTCTGTGCAACATTTACATAATAGAGCAATGGCTACTCTAACCTCTGATTGTACAGATCAAAAGCTATTAATAGCTCTGCATCCCACACCAGCTGTATGTGGAACACCTACCCAAGAAGCCCTTAAACTCTTAAAATTCTTAGAACCCTTTCAGCGTGGTTGGTATAGTGGAGCGATTGGCTATCTGGGAACTAAAGGAGCTGATATAGCCGTTGGAATACGCTCTGCGCTTGTGACTAGCTCTTGTTTAAAAGTATTTGCTGGCGCTGGAATTGTCCCAGGAAGCAATCCTTTAAAGGAATGGGAAGAGTTAGAAGCCAAAGCAGTCGCTTTTTGTAGGATACTTTCATGAAATCAATTGCAGAAAACAACTATTATTTTAGTTACCAACTCATAGATCAGCTCGTTAAACAAGGAGTACAAGATTTTTTTCTGGCTCCAGGTTCTAGATCAACCCCTCTTGTTTTAGCTGTTGCTAATCACTTCGAAGCACACAGCCATATTCATTTCGATGAAAGAGGATTAGCTTTTTATGCATTAGGGTTTGCCAAAGCCAGAAAAAAGCCTGTTGCACTCATTGTTACTTCTGGTACAGCAGTTGGCAATCTTCTGCCTGCGGTAATGGAAGCAAAGCACGACTTTGTTCCTCTTATTTTGTTAACAGCCGATCGCCCTCCTGAATTACGCGATTGCGGCGCTAACCAAAGTTGCGACCAAGTTCATATTTTTGGATCTTATGTGCATTGGCAAATAGATCTTCCCTGTGCTGATGAACTCTCTTCTATAAAATCCCTTCCCACAACCATTGCTCAAGCGGTTTATTACGCTCAAGGGCCAGTTCATCTTAATTGTATGTTTCGAGAACCACTTTCTTCTGCCCATAAATCTCTAGAGCTTCTTCCTTCTATACACTATACACGCGCTTGTCTAATCCCTAGTTCTTCAATTATTGAACAATACGCATCTCACTTAAAAGAACATGCAAATGGAGTGATCATCGCAACTGCAACAAGTCCAGTATCCCCTGTCATCGCTCTAGCAGAGAAGTTAAATTGGCCTATTTTTCCTGATATTCTCTCTCCTCTAAGAGCCTTTAACCATCCTTTAATCATCTCTCATTTTGATTTGATCTTAAAAACGCACCCTTGCTCTTTTGAGACAGTTATTCAAATGGGTGAGCGCTTTGTTTCTAAGATTCTTTTACAAACATTGGAAAAATCCCCTCCTAAATTCTATTTACAAGTCTTAGAAGGGCCTCATCGTTTTGATCCAGCCCATATAATTAATCATCGCATGCAATCAGATCCCTCTTCTTTTTGCCAAATGCTATGTCTTAAGCTTAATACGTCTAAAACTACATCTCATCTTAGTTTTTGGCAGACAAGGCAATTACACACCTCAAAAAAGCTATCTGATTATTTCCTTAAACAAACAACGCTCTCAGAGCCTGCAATAGCCTATCTTCTTGAGCAAAAAAGCGCTGCTCTTTTCCTGGGAAATAGCATGCCCATCCGGGATGCCAACTGCTACCTTTCCCTAGTTTCAGGACCTGTTTTTGCTAACCGCGGACTCTCTGGCATCGATGGCAATATTGCCACTGCCTGTGGTATAGCAATAGGTGCACAAAAACACACCATTGCGCTTCTTGGAGATTTAAGTTTTCTACACGACTTAAATTCGCTAGTTTTAGTTGCCAAGTCCCCTTACCCATGCACTTTAATTGTGATTAATAATCAAGGCGGAGGTATTTTTTCTTTTCTTCCTCTTGACCAACCCAAAACCATTAAAGAAACCTTTTTTGCAACAGCACATGAAATCTCTTTTTCTTCAGCAGCAAAGCTTTTTTCTCTTGCCTATTACGCACCTTACGACCTTATCTCTTTAAAAAAACTTTTGCAACAAGACCCTCATTCTTGTGTTATTGAGCTTGCAATCAATCGAGAAAAAAATCTTTTGGATCATAGGCAAATCGAAGAGCTACTTTCAGAAATGTTTTCTTCTTTAAAAAAGTCTTGAAAAGCCCAATCTTGAGTTTAATTAACTAAGAGCCTGTTTAAAATCTTTTCAAAAGTAGAGCAATAAAAGCAAGAACCACCATATTCAGGCTTGTATGTAGTTTTCTTTCGCAATTTTTCCATAGCCTGCGACATTTTTCTATCCGCGCAAAAGAACGCTCTACAACCCATCTTTTGGGAATAACTGTAAAAGTATGAAGTGTATTTCTTTTGGCTATTTCTACTATACATCCTAATATCTCCTGCACACTCTTTGCAAATTTTTCTCCAGAATATCCTCCCACCGAACAAATGGTTTTTATGTAGTGAAAATGCTGCTATACACCCATTTCTGTCAGTGATATTAGCATTGGTAATGTGAATCGCATGAGGAAGCCCTTGGGTATCGACTGCTATATGTCTTTTTATTCCTGATATTTTTTTCCCTGCATCATATCCTTTCTTCTCCG
>NZ_JAAVTY010000061.1:0-8665 GCF_018642185.1 Candidatus Rhabdochlamydia sp. W815
CTATGGAAAAATTGCGAAAGAAAACTACATACAAGCCTGAATATGGTGGTTCTTGCTTTTATTGCTCTACTTTTGAAAAGATTTTAAACAGGCTCTTAGGAAAATATTACCTAACTAGTCCGTTGCAAAAATCTCAAATGAACAAATCACGTGTTTGTTTTCCCCTTCCTTTTTTGGAAAAATCTCTAATTTTTATCATGTCTTTGATCCTGTTAGCGATCTAGAAGTAATGCATTTCCTAAACCATTCTTCTTATGATCTTGCTACTTTCTAAACAGAATATTTGTTTGTCCTAATAAACTCATAAACGGTTTGGATCTAGAAAACTATTCAACTTACCCTCATAATGGATGAAAATCATCCAATTAGTTACATCATTTTCTAAAATTTGATATATCATTAACAAACGGGCAGACAAGGAGAATAGATGCGTCTTTTATTTAGTTTATTTAGCCTAGGAGCTCTTGGCTATGGTCTATGGTGGGCCTCTTATAACAAACCCGATTGGAAAAATAAAGTAGAAGATGTACTAAACATAGGACATTTTCATACACTAGAGATTCGCTATACAGCAGAACAAATCATGGAGTCTCAACAAAAGATTTTGCTTAAAGATGCTAAACATCAATATCTCGAACCTTCTTTGAAATTCTATCCTTATTTACTTTTAGAAGTTAAATACAGCGCATCTGATGCGAAAACAAAAGAAGGGATTATATTATGGGATTTAACCGATGGAGAAATGGTAATTAATGCTAAGGATTGGGATAAAACACATGGGTTCGCTGATTGCATTAATGCAAATGTAGATCGTCGTGAGTTCAAAATCATCAATGCAATCGCTCAAAAAGGAGGCGTGATCCATCGAGAGGATTTACGTAAAAATATTCATGTAGAAACAGAGGTAATCGATGCACTGATTGAAACCTGTCGTCGTAAGCAATTGATTGTACAACACGGAGGGCGTTATCGACTGCATTTAGAAAATCCTAAATTAAAAATTACTCCCTCTACTCTCATTGAAGAGCGTTTAGTCACTCAACCCTACCGCCAAGCTCTTTGCGTATCTAGGCGTTATTCTCTTTCACAAATTGAAAGAATTACTAGCTCAGCTTTTGGTGAAGACTTTGCTATTCGAAAAACCGCTTCTGTCTACCTTCCGGTTCATTGTATTGTTGTACAAAATCCCGATGGTTCCTTGCATACCAGCCATTGGAATGCCCTCAATGGAAAACCGTTAGAATCAAATGGGATAGATTGAGAGTTGCTTGTAAATCTATTTGCATATAAACTAGCTAGCATCATCTTAAGGAAAGATGGCTGAGTGGCCGAAGGCACGTCCCTGCTAAGGACGCGTACCCTCACGGGTACCGTGGGTTCAAATCCCACTCTTTCCGATCTTTGGCTGCGTTTCTTAAAACACAGCCTTTTCTTATATTGCTAAATAAAAGATACTGCAGTTTGAGGTTTTTTATGTCAAAGTCATCGCCCAAAATAAAATCAGCCCCTCACTCTAAAGAATCAGAGATGATGGTGCTAGGCTCTATGTTAACCAATATTAATAGTCTCAATGTAGCAGCTGACGGCCTTGACGAAGCAGATTTTTATTTCACAGAACACAAAATCATCTTTCAAGCCCTAAAGACCGCATACCGTAATGATAAACCAGCTGATATCCACTTAATTGCAGAAGAGCTTAAAAGACAGCAAAAACTCTCCTATGTAGGTGGAATTGCCCATTTAACAGTATTAGCTCAATACGCTGGTAGCTCTGCTTATATTGAAGAATATGTAGATCTTGTTCGCAGCAAATCCACCTTAAGAAGAATGGTCGTAGCTGCACAAGAGGTGGAAAAAGCAGCTTTAAATGAACCCAGTGATGTTAGCATCTTATTAGATGAAGCTCAGGGTAAATTTTTTTTAATCAGTCAATCAGCTAGTCCATGCGCTGGGGTTTCTATTAAAGATCTGCTTTCAGGCGTGCGCTCTGAAGTGCAGCTCCCTTATCTAAAAGCATTACAAGAAAAGCAAGAGAAATATCAACAAAAAGGACCCGAAGATCTAGGAATCACAGGCATCCCTTCTCATTTTATAGATTTAGATAAAATGATTAATGGTTTAACCGCTTCAAATCTGATGATTTTAGCTGCAAGGCCTGCCATGGGAAAAACAGCACTTGCTTTAAATATAGCAGAAAATGTTGCTTTTAAAACCGGGCTGCCCGTTGGTGTATTTTCTTTAGAAATGACCGCTGAACAATTATTACATCGCATGATTTGTAGCCAATCTGAAGTAGCCTCTGATAAGATTCGCACAGGTTCTTTAAATGGCATAGAATACCAAAGAATTGTTGCTGCTGTAAATTCTATGATGGAAGCGACTGTTATCATAGACGATCAACCTGGGTTAAAGATTACAGACTTAAGAGCTAGAGCTCGTCGTATGAAAGAGAGTCATAATATCCAGTTTTTGGTTGTTGACTATTTACAACTCATTACTGGATCTGGTCTTTCCCGAAGTCAAGAAAACCGTCAAAATGAAATCTCTGAAATCTCTCGTATGATGAAAACACTTGCACGAGAACTTTCTCTGCCTATTCTTTGTCTATCGCAACTCTCTCGTAAGGTAGAAGAAAGAACAGGGCATAGACCTATGATGAGTGATTTAAGAGAATCTGGCAGTATTGAACAAGACAGCGATATTGTGATGTTTTTATTACGCCGTGAGTACTATGACCCTTATGACAAACCTGGCCAAGCAGAGCTAATTGTTGCTAAAAATCGGCATGGAGCTATTGGTAATATAAATTTAACTTACCGTAAAGAATTAGCACAATTTGTCAATTATTCCCCTTTACAGGCTGATTCTGATTTCTCAGACAACGCAGAAGCCTTTGCTGCATTTAACCCAAATTAAAAACTTTTTTTTCAACAACTCTTAAAAAACACTTTACAAAAACTTTAGAGCTTTACTTTTTTTCACTCTCTGCTGTAGGATAAGTCTTTATTTTTTAATTAAATGGATTAAAAAAACGGGAGAAAATCTCTTTTTATGGCATCTGTAAAGAAAAAGCGCCGCGCAAAAATTGCTAAGCACAAAAGAAAAAAAAGAAGACGTCGCGATCGTCATAAAAAATCTTAAAAGTATCTAAAATTTAAGATACCATCAACTATGTGGAAATATCCTGAAATATTTGATGTAATCGTTGTTGGAGCAGGACATGCGGGCTGTGAGGCTGCTCATGTTTCTGCTTGCATGGGAGTAAAGACATTACTCATTACCATGCAGCTCGATACGGTTGCTAAAATGAGTTGTAATCCAGCTATTGGAGGTACAGCAAAAGGACAAATGGTTCGAGAAATCGATGCAATAGGTGGCATTATGGGCAAGATAGCTGATCAAACAGCTATCCAACGTCGTATGCTCAATGCATCAAAAGGGCCTGCTGTTTGGTCTCCTAGAGCTCAATGCGATAGGTTTGCCTATGCATCTCTTATGAAGCATCGCCTGGAAAAAACCCCCTTCCTAGAAATTAAACAAGGCAGCATTGAAACACTCCTTGTTGAAGAAGATCACATCCTAGGGGTTACCACTTTAGAAGGGATCGCTTTTTATGGAAAAACCGTAATTATCTCTTCTGGCACCTTTATGCGAGGATTGATTCATATTGGTCATACGCAAATCCCAGGAGGAAGAGCTGGTGATCAATCTTCGATGGGTCTTTCTAAAACCTTAGAAGAGCTTGGCTTTGTATTAGGTCGCCTAAAAACAGGGACTCCTCCTCGTATCAATAAACGCAGTGTTGATTTCTCTCAGCTTGAACCACAAGAGGGTGATGAAAATGTATATTTTTCTTATGACCCTCCTGAAATACCTGGGCTGACCCAAATCCCTTGTTGGATCTCATATACCAACGAAGAAACCAAAAAGCTTGTTCGCGATAATTTACATCTATCTCCGATGTATTCTGGAATTATTCAAGGCATTGGGCCACGGTATTGCCCATCGATTGAAGATAAAATCGTTCGTTTCCCCGATAAAGAACGCCATCAAATCTTTTTAGAACCAGAGGGTTTAGAAACAGAAGAAATTTATGTAAATGGCATCTCTTCCTCGCTTCCCTTTGATATACAAATCAAGATGCTACACACCATTGCAGGTCTTGAAAAAGCCGAAATCATGCGCCCTGCTTATGCCATTGAATATGATTTTGTAAAAAGTGGTCAACTATACCCTACTTTAGAAACGAAAAAAATCAAAGGTTTGTTTTTCGCTGGCCAAATTAACGGAACAACTGGATATGAAGAAGCTGCAGCGCAAGGATTGATTGCAGGGATTAACGCTGCTACGCAAGTGAAAAACCAGCCTGCATTTATTTTAAAAAGATCAGAAGCCTATATTGGAGTTATGATTGACGAACTGATTTCTCAAGAGCTCGATGAACCCTATCGCATGTTTACAAGTAGAGCGGAGTATCGTCTTTTGCTAAGACAAGATAACGCCGATCTTCGTTTGCGCGAATATGGGCATTCTTTGGGTCTGATCGATCAAAAGCAGTATCAACGTCTCTTAGAAAAAAAAGCAGCGATTGAAAAACAAATTTCTATTCTATCCCAAAACCATCACACTATCCGAGACAAAAGCAGCAGCCTTGCGCAGCTTCTTTGCCGTCCGGAATTTACCTATCAAACCCTCATTCAGCAATTCCCTGCTATCGCAATGGATTTAGGAACAGAAATAAATACACAAGTCGAATTGCAGCTCAAATACGCAGGCTATATTCAAAGACAATCTCTAGAAGCGGAAAAATTGGAAAAAATCGAACAAATTGCTATCTCCAAAGAATTTAACTTTCTAAACGTTACAGGCCTTAGCAATGAAGCTAGAGAAAAACTACACCGCGTGCATCCTATTACTTTAGGTCAAGCCTCTCGAATTTCAGGGGTTTCCGCAGCAGATATTTCCGTTCTCTTAGTCTCTCTAAAAGCTAGGCCTTAATGCCTATTCATCTACTAGAGCTAAAAAATACCCCCATTTTTGATCAACTGCTTTTAGAAGAATCTCTTTTAAGAGACCACACAGAAGATTTTTGCCTGATTAATCACGGCTCTTCTGCCGCTATTGTGCTTGGAATTTCGGGTAAAAAAGAGGAATTGGTCCACATAGAAAAAGCCACTTCTTATCATATTCCCCTTATTAAAAGATTCAGCGGAGGAGGGACTGTTGTAGTAGATCACAACACTCTTTTTGTTACCTTTGTCTTCTCCAAAAACACACATTCTTTTCCTGCCTACCCAGAACCGATTATGCGTTGGAGCGAAGGCTTTTATCGTCCTATTTTTGCTAATGCTGATTTTTGCTTAAAAGAAAATGACTATGTCTTAGGAGATAAAAAATTTGGAGGCAACGCACAATATGTAAGAAAAGAGCGTTGGCTACATCACACCAGTTTTTTATGGGATTACAATCCTAACTATATGGATTGCTTATTACATCCTAAAAAAACACCCTCTTATCGCGCTGGTAGAGCCCATCATGAGTTTATCTGTAAGCTCTCCGACTACTACCCAGATTTACAGACATTAGTTACTGCTATTAAAAAACATTTACAAACCCTTTATCCAGTGATTGTTCCCCTAGAAAAGTTCTTTTCTCAAAACATATCTAGACGCACAACAAGTTTTCTATAATGGAAAAATGATTAATTTCTCTCTTTAAAAATCCTCAAGGGAAAACCATTTTTTCTAGATTACATACAAAGCATCCCTATACTTTTTTATTTGCAAATAAGTCTAATTAAAATTTAACATGCCTTTATCATTTGAAAGATAAATCTTTATGAAGAATACATGGAAATGTGCTTCACAAATGTAAATATGTATCTTTCAAAGATTTTAAGCAGAGGTATTAACATGGAAATTCAACAGAGAATAACTAACCTAAGTCACACATTAGCAATAACAGATACAGAAAAACCTGTTGTTGTAGATGGAATATCATCTAAAATTAGCAACTTCTTCTTAGAGAAAAACCCCATCATAGGAAACAGAAGATCCCTTAAAACAAATCAACCTAATTTTGCTGCTAAGCATTTAGTAGGTAAGGAAGAATTAGCTCCCTATTTCGCAGCTGATAACACCAAGTATGCTCCTGCAGCAGTAGCAATAGCTATTGTAACTCTCTTTTTAATCACAAAATCCGGAAGAGACGCTGAGAATTTTCAGCTTCCTATAGATCCCGAAAATACTCCAACATCAAAGTTAGATGTAAACCAATTGTTAGACATGAGACAAAATATTCTTAACAAATAAGAACCTATAAACGATATCCCCTTAACCGGGGATATTTATAAAATATCTCAAAAATGAGTAGGTCATCAAATGATTGTATTTATCAAAGGTATTTTTTGTTTTATTCTTCTATTAAGTTTCTTAAGAGGGTTTAAAAAACTGAGTTTCCTATGGAACCGCTTCCCTATGTGTACACAGCTTATTCCCGGCTGGAGTTTTTTCGCTCCTACTCCAAATACATTTGATTATCACTTATTATATCGAGAGATTAACAACCAAGAAGTAGAAGAATGGCAAGATCTCTATATCCTGAAAGAAAAACGCTCTATCTATTCTTTCTTCTGGAACCCAGAGCACAGATTTACCAAAGCTTTTGTAGACCTTGCAGTAGATCTTATTAATTTCAGTCATGCAGCACAAGATAAAAGACAAGTATATATTAGTCTCTCTTACTTACAAATCTTAAATTACGTAGATTCTCTAGATCACAAGCCCTCTTCCGAGAAAATGCAATTTCTCATTCTCACCAATTCCAGGGTACATGATTACAAAGTTATGTTTCTATCCGATGTGCATCCTATAAGCAAAAGGTAATCCATGAATCCTTATTTAGCGTTTAAAAATATTGCTTTTACCTATCAAGTTACTTTATGTATTTTATCGATGGGTTTATTCATTGCATCTTTGGAAGATTTGAAAAGTTGGTCTATTTTCCAGCCAACGGGATTGCTTAGTTGGAAAGTAGCAAAACTTAGCTTCAAATGGCGTGCAAAAGACTTAAGGCAAAGACTCTTTAATGTACTATTACAAGATCATGTCTTCAAATGCTCTATCTATTTAAGAGCATTTGCTTCTCTCTTATTATTCATATTTTCTTTGTTAAACATTATCTCTCCTACTCTTATTTGCTCTGTCTTTTTTTTGAACTTATTAATGAATTTTAGAACTCCTTACGGTTTGGATGGATCATATCAAATGACTCTAGTGATTTTATTTGCGCTATCCATAGGGAGCTTATTTGGAGTGGATTCTTCCATTTCAACAGCGTGCCTACTGTTTATAGCAGGCGAGCTTCTCACCTCTTATTTCATAGCTGGATTTAATAAACTAATCTCTCCCATGTGGCGTACATCATCCGCTCTACATGGAATTTTTAGCACAAAATGTTATGGTCATGGTTTCTTTTTTCAACTCATTAGCTGCAAGCATCTGTTGACCACTTTCTTAAGCTGGTTTGTATTCTTATTTGAAATGCTATTTTTTACAGTGCTCTTTTTTCATCCGATGTATACGATCCTATTCTTTGCCATTGGATTTCTCTTTCATGTATTCAATGCAATTTTCATGGGGCTGAATAACTTCTTATTTTCTTTTTCTGCGGCGTATCCCGCTCTTTTTTATTGCGTCAATTACATCCATGGAACCTAGCAAATGAGATCATTACGAACAAGAAATCGCTGATTAAATGTTATAGGAATGCCTTCTCCCATAAATAAAAAGTCTCCTATATGATTTAATACCGCATGAATATGTAGATAGGGCTCTGATGTAAGACCGGAGTTCCCGACTCTAGCAATGAGTTGACCTTTTTTAACTACATCTCCTCTTTTAACCAGAAGAGATCCCTTCATCAAATTTGCTAAAATAACAATGATTTCATTTTCACTTTTATGAATAGCCAAGTAATTCCCGGCTGGATTTTTTATATCCATGATCATGGGCTCAAGATCTTCAAATTGATCTAGAGATTAGATTTCTTGCATAACCCCTTATTTCAAAGCTTTCATTTATAGATTCCTAATCTTAACAAAAGCATTTCCAGCTATATCGCTCAAACAATTATATCTCCTGGATTAAAATACTTTAAAATTTTAGATTGCTTATTGGTTATGCAAGAGATCTAATATTTCCATCACAAGGACTATAAAGAGCAGAACCAAAAATACAGAAATCGTTTAATTTTTTTGGAGACCATTTATTAGCTCTAAGCGCCTGTTTAAAATCTTCTCATTAAGGTATTATGATATTTTTTGTGGAATTTTGTACATTTTAAAAAGTGGTTGCCAGTGGCGTATGTTACCCATAGAATATCCTAAATGGGAATTATGTGATTATTATTTCCCTCTTTGGAATAAAAAAGATAATAAAAATTCTAAGAGTATTCTTGAAATAGTTTTAAAAAAAATTGGTTGGCGAGGTCAGAAAAAGCAGTGGTCGGAAAGAGAAAACAAGCTTTGTAATTATTGATGCTCAAAGTGTTAAAAATACTGATACAGCGGAGAAGAAAGGATATGATGCAGGGAAAAAAATATCAGGAATAAAAAGACATATAGCAGTCGATACCCAAGGGCTTCCTCATGCGATTCACATTACCA
>NZ_JAAVTY010000062.1:0-8637 GCF_018642185.1 Candidatus Rhabdochlamydia sp. W815
TAGATCCATTGAATAAGGTTTAGGCATTTCTCTACCTCCATATATTTTGTTGGAGAAAAATATACAACTTTATCAATAATATTTTAAATAACTATATAACAAACAATTGTTAATTAATTATGAAAACTTAAATTAAAACATGTATTAACTTATTTAAAAAACTATTTTTTTAATACCTGTAATTAACTACAAATAAATGAGTTATATTCAAAAAACTTTATATTGACTCATTTCATCTATATCTTAAAAAAGCCTTGTTTAAGTATGTATACAGATAAATCAAAGGCATTATTTTACCCCCTTTTTGCCTAATTGAAGAGATTTTATGAAAAAAGAAGAACTGTTAAAAAAGATTTCCGAACTAGAGTCGGTCAATGACCAGCTTCAGACAGAACTGCGCTATCTCGACATTTTACTTAAAGAAATTGGCTTTGTTGAAGGGCTCAAAACACTTAAATTTGCAGCTAAGGAAATGATCGAACAAGATCTTAAAGAAGAGGATTAATTCTTATGGGCAGGTTTAACCAATAACGGGTGTGGCGAAGCTCTCCGGTTTTTACTAAGGCCCTTTTATGAACTAGGTCTGCTAAATCGCGTGTTGCTGTTGCTCTAGAGGTCTTTGCTATCACAATATAGTTATCAGCACTCAATCCCCCTTGAAAACCGCTTAGGCCCTCTGCAAACATCCTCAATAAAACCTTTTCCTGACGTGGATTGAGTCGTCCAGAAAGAGCTGTCAACAGCTTTGATTTTTCAATCAAAAAGCAAAGAAGGTTCATCGATTGACTTTGAGCCTGCAAGATCACATCTGCAAAAAATGCAATCCAATGATCTATTTCTAGAGTGCGATTACATCTTTCAATAGCTGTATAGTATTCTTTTTTTTGTTTTTCTAATACTTTTGAAACAGCAATTAATACCGGGTGTCCAATGCCTTGAGAAAGAACCTTTTCCACTAAAACACGGCCAATTCTGCCGTTTCCGTCTTTAAAAGGGTGAATGCTCTCAAAATACACATGAGCAATGGCCGCTTTTCCTAGAATAGATAGCAATGCATTTGTAGAATTAAACCAATTAATGAATGCTGCCATTTCATTGGGAACTTTTACTGATGAGGGAGCTTCAAAAAAAACCTTTGAAGAGCCATATCGATGAGAAACAATCTGCATGGGTTCAATATGAGTGCGATATCTTCCACAATCAATATTTGATTGATTATTAAACAGTTCGAAATGCCATCTAAAGAGCATCTCTTGAGTCAATGGTTGATCAAAGGATTGATAAACATCACAAAGAAGTTTAGCCATTCGAGATTCTTTATTGGTCTCTTGGTTGGGAGATGCACGTAAGCTAAAGTGTTGTTTAATCGATGATTGCAAGCTTTCTCTATCAAGAAACTCTCCTTCAATTCTCGCACTTTCTAAACCCTCCAAACTAAGAATCTCTACGACAAACCGGCTGTATTCCTGATCTCCTATATTTTTTAGAAAGGCGCAGGCAGTGTCTACTTCTAAAAGAAACTGCCTTTCTTTTAAAGCTATTTGGTCGAGATGGTAGCTAAATTGGGGCCAGTCGGGTAATTCCCAGTTCCAGGGCATGAGTTATAGACCTCTCTTCTATAACTCAAATATATAGAAATATGAGTTATAGAGCAAGGCTCTATAGCTCAACTTTTGGTTTTAATCTAGTAGATGGATCAAATCTTCTAAAGAAAGGGCTTCTATATTGCTTAAATCTTCCATAAGGGTTTGAGAGAGCTGTTGCTTATGTTTTTTAAGGCCCATGATTTTCTCCTCAATGCTTAAAGCGGTTACATAACGCCTAGCAATCACTTGGTTAGACCTTCCTAACCTGTGGGCTCGATCAATAGCTTGATTCTCTATTGCTATATTCCACCAAGGGTCATACAGGAAGACATAGTCGGCTTTGGTCAAATTTAAACCAACTCCTCCTGCTTTTAAGCTAATAAAAAAAAGAAGGGTTTGGTCGTCTTCTTGAAACTGAGATACAACCTGTTCTCGATTTTTTGTGCTCCCATCTAAATAGACGTACTTCCAATTCCGATTTTGAGCCTCTTTTTTCATCAAATGTAGCATTGAAGTGAATTGACTATAAAAAAGAACCTTTCTCTTTTCTTCTATCACTTCTGCTAAATCAGCCATAACTTTGGAAAACTTCCCGCTGTATTGATAGAGATCTTGGGCAGTAGGATCTACTAGCAAAGGGTGGGCGCAAATTTGCCTTAGGCGCAAAATGGCTTCTAAAATCTGCATTTGTTGATTGGTACCTTTTGATCGGAGCTTAACACGCGTGGACTGTAGATATTTTTCATAAATGTTGCGCTGCTCTTCGCTCATTTCTACCCAAATGGTCTGTTCGAGTTTTTCTGGAAGATCAAGCGCTACTTGCTTTTTTGTGCGACGCAAAATAAACGGCCTGATGAGCTTTTGTATGCGCTTTAAATAACGACTGTCTACTTGAGATGCAAGCGCTTCTGCTTGAAACTGTTTACGCTCACCTAATAAGCCTGGATTAAGAAAATAAAAAAGCGAGAAGAAATCCTCTAGTCTATTTTCTATAGGTGTCCCTGTAATAGCCACTCGCATCTTTGATCGCAGCTGAAAACAGACTTCAGCTATTTGACTATCTGGGTTTTTAATGACTTGTGCTTCATCTAAGATAACCAGTTGAAAATCTAAAGAGGTAAACAATACCTGGTCTATACGTAAAACAGCATAGGAAGTAAGAATGATTGATGGGATAGAGGGAAGGGTTTTTATTCTCTCTTTGCCTGCATGTATACGAATCGGGCAGCTAGGAAAAAACCGAGCACATTCATTTTGCCAATTAAATAATAAAGACGTAGGAACTACAATCAAACAAGATTGTTTGAGCTCTAGTTGTGAAAGAAAGGCTATTACTTGGATGGTTTTACCTAAACCCATTTCATCAGCTAAAAGCCCCCCTACTTGATTTTTCTCTAGAAAAGAAAGCCAGATCAACCCTTGATTCTGATAAGTGAACAGTTGCCCTTTGAATTTCTCTCCTAGAACAACTGGTTGAAGAGCATGATTTAAGTGCTTAAAGATCTCTAGAGGATTCTTTTCCTCAGAGAGCAATCCTAATTGCCTAAAGGGAAGGTAGACTCCTTCTTGATCAAACTCTAACTCTGAAAGATCTGCCCATTTCTCTTCTATTTTTTTCAAATCGATTAGACCGACTGTATGAGCAGCTAATTCTACAAAGCAAGATCTACGATTAAAAGCCCCTATTACCTGTTGTAAATTAGCTCTATGACCTTGATAATCAAACTCAGCGCGTACAAGCCAAGCTTGAGGGCGCTCTTCTAACAATAGGGTTTCTTGTCCTAAACAAACCACTTGCTTGTTTTGATGATCAAATACTTTCCAGCCGATTTCAATTAAAAATGTAATACTTTTGGCTACTTTATCTAGCGGACAATAATAAGAAGAATCCCCCACTTTTTTTTTGCTAAAATCGGTTTCTAATAGGTCTTGTTCCCATTGCTTTTCTAGGGTCTTTTTACGCCAAAAAAACTCTTTTTCTTCAAAAGCTGGTATTTTTCCTCGTATTCCATAATCAAACCATAAATTGGCAAATCCTCCATGTCGATCTGTTAAACAAATAAAAGGCAAAGGATCGTTTGAAATTTCTTCTAACCAGGTTATGCCCTCTTTTTCTTCTAGAAACTCCTGTAGTTCTTTTTTTTGTAAGATAGTCTCTGGAATTTTTAGCCATTTTAAAGACACTTCTGTGTCTAATAGACGTACAACTCCAGCATAGAGAATCCATTGAGGACTTCCCCAAAAAACAGCTGTACAGCTGGCCAAAGGCTCTTCTTGTCTACCAAGCTTAAATCTTGCACAGATTTCTACTTGTGTCTCATTTAAGGCTTTTGCTTGAATAAATCCTTCTGCCTTTGTAAAAGGATCGATAATGATCTTTTGTCCTTTATAGAGCAATCTACCTGTGCCACTAAGAAGCTTAAGTAATTCAAATGCAATTCCTGAGGAGATAAGAAACCTTATTCCCTCTTCTACATGGGTAGGTAATTGTTTCCATAAAAGATCTAGTGCGTTTTTTTCTAAAAGGGATTTAGCTGCTAGCAAGGTTTCTTTTCTCTGGGAAAATTTTTTTGGTAGTGTAATAACCATTTGAGATTTTTGAGAAATATCTAAATGATAAAATAGCTCTGACACAAATATCTCCTTTTAAACTATATTCATGGTTTATGAATCATAACTTGAAGATTTGGAATAACCAATCCAGCTGGGAAGAAGCGGAAGAAAAATGGGATCAAGGGCAAAAATCCTATCAAAAAACCCATCCGTTGAAAACTCTCTCCTCTCTTCCACAAATGCCTGGTATTACCAAAGACACTTCCTGCAATCTTACATGGAAAAGTACAAAATATTTACTCACCCGCGATAAGAAAAAAATTTTTTGGCGCTATTTTTTTCGTGCGCCGATAAAACATAGCTATCGTTTTATCTCTTCTTTATTTACAAAATCTTACTCTCGAGACCAAGATCTTTTCTTTTATGGGGTAAAAGATTTGGCCACCTTTGAAAAGCGCTTAGCTTGTCATAAAAACCATCTTCTTGTCATAGGATTTTCCTATTGTCATAAACCTTTTGAATGCCCTTCAAAACGGTTTTCAGCTGACTGTATTCACGATCCCAATCATCCGGTATGTCGCCAGTGTTTTATTGGTAAAGCGGTAAATGCTCTACCTAATAGAGCTCATATCATTCCTTTATTTATTCCTACCGTTCATTATATTGGAGAAAAGTGCTTCGAGCTTATTTTTGCCCATCCAGATAAGCAAGTCTTTTTCCTGATTACCGCATGTGAGCTAACCCTTACCATGTTTGCAGATTGGGGAAACATGATCGGCATTCAAGGGATAGGCATACGTCTTGATGGTCGCATTTGCAATACTATGAAAGCCTTTGAACTTTCCGAAGAGGGAATCAAACCAGGACTTACCGTTGTGCTTGATGACACACAAAAACTCATGCTTAATTTAATCCGTTCTCTTTGGAGGAATACCGACGAAAAGGCTTAGGACGCGTGACCGCCTGATAAAGCCTTACCCTACCAGCAGACATGCAAGTATCACTACAACAGCCTTTGAATTTTTCTGCACAAGTAAGGCAACATAAGAAAAGCTCATTGCAATCCATATTTGCACAATTATAATATGTATCACTACTTGTTTTGCAATGAGAACAATGGCTGATTACTTCATCTACTTTTTCATCTATACAAACGGATAAGCGATCGTCAAATACAAATAACTTGCCTCTCCAATGTGCGGTACTTTCTTGTTTTCCATAATTAATTACACCACCATCTAACTGATAGATCTCAGAAAAACCTTCTTTTTTTAGCAGAGCAGAATACAGTTCGCATCGAATACCACCAGTACAGTACATCATGACCTTTGTCTGGTTAGGGTCATAATGATTTTTTAATTTTTTTGCATAGGGAGAAAAATCTCTAAAGTTTTTTAAGCAAGGAAGCTCAGCTCCCACAAAATGACCCAGTTCCCATTCATATTGATTGCGCACATCGATTAGCAAAACGCTTTCATCGCGATTTTCCAACATCTCTTTCCATTCTTTAGGGGAAACGTGTGTACCTGTTAATTCTAAATCCACCTCTTCATCTAAAGCTACAAGCTGCTTCCGAAATTTCACGCAGGCTTTGGGGAATACATGCTCATCGTAAAAATCTATTTTAAAAGAAATTTCTTTAAAACGTGCATCCTTTTTCATCCACTCTAGGTAGATTTGAGCATCGGTTTTACAACCGCTTATTTGGGCATTAATCCCATTATGAGCAATATAGATCCGACACTTAATATCTTTATTTTCTAGAAATTTTTGCTGCCTCTGTACCTCTTTTAAGGGGTCTTCAATAGGAGTAAATATATAATAGGCTATAATCCAATAATCTTTTTGCATAAGTCAATACCCTTGTTTAAAAGAGAAGTATAGCGCTGAAAAGCAAACCTGACAATATCATAGATTATTTTTTAACAAAAAAAGCTCCATTTACAAAAAATCACGGGTAGATTAGGATACATCTTTTTATGTCATTAAAATAAGCAGTCTTATTAGGAGATTACCATGGTTCGATACACCGGCCCAAAAAATCGTGTCGCAAGACGTTTTGGGGCAAATATATTCGGCAAAGCTCGTAATCCGTTACTACATAAGCCAAATCCTCCGGGAATGCATGGAAGTAAAAGAAAGAAAAAGTCTGATTATGGCCTTCAGCTAGAAGAGCAACAAAAGTTAAAAGCTGTTTATGGTATGCTGACAACCACTCAGGTTGTGCGCTACTATAAAGAAGCTTCAAAAGCAAAGGGAAATACCCCTGCTGTTTTTATCGAGAGATTAGAATGCAGATTAGATAATATGGTTTACCGCTTAAAATTAGCGCCGACTATTTTTGCAGCTCAGCAATTAGTATCTCATGGACATGTATTGGTAAATGGTAAGAAAGTAGACCGCAGGTCTTTTTTTGTCCGTCCGGGAATGACGATTTCCATTAAAGAAAAGTCTCAAAAAAATGATAAAATCCAAAAAAGCATAATTAGGTCTGGTGAGATTCCTGAATACCTCTCTTTGGATGCTGGTGCTTTTTCAGGGCAACTTCTCGTATCTCCTGCAATCGACCAGGTGCCTTTTCCTATCTTGATTAATGTACCGTTAATTTGTGAATTTTTAGCACACAACAACTAAACCTTATATAGAGTTAGCTCTAGCTAGCTCTTCTTGTATTTTTAAAAGTTTTGTCGTAGAAGAATGGGGTAATAATTTTTTGAATGCTTTTTCTACTTTTTTATAGCCTATTTTTTTATACTTATCACAAGGAACCGTAAATCTTCTTGTAAAATCTTCTACATCACTTGACCTAGGATAAAGAATGTCTTGAGTAGATTTTTCTAAAAAATTATAGAAATCTTTAAAGAAATTATTATTTGAATACACTATAGATAATTCTTGTAAAAGCGGATTAGAATCTATATAAGCATTCCAACAAGTTTTAAATTCATTGAATAGTTCTTCATATTTATGAAGATCTTCTTCTTCGCGTAAAGCACGTCTTAGTTTTCTTATGGCTACTACCAAACTATTTGCATAATCTTTTATATCATTTGCAAATAATGAATGAGACATATAAAAATCTGTTCCCTTACAAACATTCTTTGAAAGCGTTTGGTAACCGAATTCAGCAATACGAACTATATCCAAATTTTCGATCGCTTCTCCCTTCTTTGCCGATTGTAAAATATTTTCTATATTCCAAGAGGGGTTTTGCGGAGCATATAACTTATGCATAGGTAAAAATAATTCGCTTGGAAACATACGTTTTTTATCATCTTCTTCGTAAATTAAGTTTCCAATCTCTGACAGTTTTTCATAAAATTGATTCTCTACTCTTTGGAATAGATAAAAAGCTTTAGGCTGCCATATAGTCCCCTCATCCGTATCAGGTACGTAAGTTATTCCCATAGATCTAGCAATCAGATTCCATTCTTTTTCTATCTTTTTTAGATCTTGAAAACATGTATATATTCTCCAGTCTTTTTGAGATGAATTAAAATACTTTTTTATATAATTAATTATCTGTTTTATCCAACGAGGAAAGCTTAAAAAAAATTTTTGATTGCTTTTTACCAAATGTTCTACATGCGCATTTTTTAGCAAAAACTTTCCGTCTTCAGTAAAACTAGGGTCTACTGATAAAGTAAAAAAAGCAGGCATCCATACTTGTTCTACGTTTTTTGAATCAAGGGTAACATGGCTTTGAGAAACATTAGGTTTACAATTATTAAAACAATTTTTTATGTCTTCTTTTTCTAGGTTATCTCTTGGATTATCTATCGTGGTGTTTTGTAAGACCTGAATAGAAGGTTCTAAAAAAATTTTTGTCATATTCTCGTTTTTCATTTAAATGAATCTATTAATGTTAATTAATAATAATTATACTATACAATTGTTAATTGATTATTAATTTATATCTGATATACAGGGCCAACGCATGAAGATTTTGCTTGATAATTGAGAGATAAAAAATGATTCTGGCTCCTTTTTCATAAGGAGTATAAAAAGGAAAGGAAATAGAGACCATTCAAAGCCTTCTTACTATATTAAAGGAGTTGTTGTAACAATCGATGCAGCCGTTTGTCACAAAATAGTAGTAGAACAGATTTGTTCCCAGGGAGGAGATTATGTTATTGCCCTTAAAGGCAATCAAGACCACTTACATGCAGAAGCTCATAACTTTTTTGAACAAGCACAGGACGTTATACCGGAAGAAGCTAGCTGTGATTATTGAAGGAACTGGAGCTGAAAATCTATCTATAGTTCGACGGGCTACTTTGAATCTTTTACAAAAAGATAAGACAAGCAAGGTCAGTTTAGGTAAACGACGCTTCATTGCATCATGTCGTAAAGATTATTTATTAGATCTGGTAGGTGCAAAGGAAATTCTTCATGCGTAAGCCCTGATCTATACTAGTGCCGATTCAAACGGCTAGCTTAATGGGATTTAAGTCAACGACTTGAAACTTGTCGTTTATCCTACATTTCAAAATATCTA
>NZ_JAAVTY010000063.1:0-8521 GCF_018642185.1 Candidatus Rhabdochlamydia sp. W815
TTGATTGTTAAAAATCACAATAGAGATTCTTTCATCGCCTGCCTATTCTTTTTTTAATTCTTCTGTGCACTTCAAACTTGAAAAGACTCTTCTTATAAAGATGGTATTTTAGTAATTACTTTTCCAAGAGCAAAAGACCCAGGAATAAGGCGTATTTCTATTAGAAAATAGCAAATTATTCAAAAAATCTAGGGCCGCTATTTAAGCGGCCCAAAACTTAAGTTGCAGAAGTTTTTTTATCTTTTTCATTGCGCTTTTTTTGAATGTAGCCCACTACATCTCTGACGATATAGAGTTTTTCAGCTTCTTCTTGTGGAATTTCAAATCCAAAACGCTCTTCAAAGGCCATAATTAGCTCTGTAAGATCTAAAGAGTCTGTACTAAGATCTTCTGAAAAAGATTTTTCTAAAGAAACTAGAGTGGGATCTAATTGCAGTTGTTCAATAACAATATCAAGTACTTCTTTTTCAAGAGCTTCTTGTTCCATAGATTTCTCGGTTGACATAAGATATCCTTTAGTTAAGTTACATTTACCAAAATCATCACATCACCATTCCGCCATCTACAGCCAATATTTGGCCTGTGATGTAGTTAGAAAGATGACTTGCCAGAAAGACAACTGCATTTGCAATATCTTCAGGCCTGCCCATGGTTTTCATAGGGATTTGACTTAAGATATGCTTTCTTTGCTCTTCTGTTAATTTATCTGTCATACGCGTCTGAACAAACCCCGGTGCTATGCAATTGACGCGGATATTGCGAGAGGCAACCTCTTTTGCTAGCGCTTTTGTAGCACCTTCAACACCTGCTTTAGATGCTACATAGTTAAACTGACCCGGATTGCCTGTTGAAGCTACAATAGAGGAAATATTAATAATATTTCCACTACGAGCTTTTACCATAAGAGGAACAACAAAGCGACATAAATTAAAAAGCGACTTGAGGTTTACTGCAATGACTCGATCAAAGTCTTCTTCGCTCATTCTAATCAATAGACCATCGCGAGTAATGCCGGCGTTATTGACTAAAATATCTATCGATTCCCAAGAGAGCATCAAATCCTTAATTGCGTTATCCACTTCTAGCTTAAGAGAGACATCTACAAGAAAGGATTCTATTCTTTGTTGTTGATGAATCTTAGCCGCTTGCAGCTCTTCTACAACGCGTTCTGCATGCTCTTTATTTGTTCCTAAAATAGCTACATTTGCTCCCTGCTGCAGAAATGCTAAAGCAATAGCTTTACCAATACCAGCGGTGCCTCCTGTAATCAAAGCATTTTTATTTGCTAAGAGCGACATAAAGACTCCCATTGACGTACTAATCCATCTAAATCGGCTACTTTTTCTATATGGAAAGTAGGAACTTGCACTCCTATTCTTTTATTCATTCCACTCAATGTTTTACCAGGCCCTATTTCGAGATAGGCTTGCAGTCCAAAATCTTGCATGGTTAAAATGGATTGCTGCCAACGAACAGGACTTGTCACTTGTTCTAATAAATATTGCTTAATCATAGCGATAGAATCAACTATCGCGCCAGGAACATTCATAGTAAAACAAATTTTACTTTCACAAATAGTAGCATTTTCAATCTTATCAAAAAGCTTTTTCTTGGCAGATTGCATCAGACCACTGTGAAAAGCCCCAGCAACTTCTAAGTCAACGATGCGTTTAGCCCCTTTTTGCTTGAGATATTCGGCTGCTATTGTGAGGTTTTTAATTGTACCTGCAATTACAATTTGACCTGGACAGTTAATATTAGCGATCCAAATAGAACCGCTTTTAGAGCTTATTTCTTGCAAAGCTTCAGCAACCAGCTCCTCAGTAAGTCCTAACACAACTTGCATTTTCCCATTATTCTCTCTACAAGCTTCATGCATAGACTCAGCACGCAATTGCACCAATTTTAAACAATCGCTAAAGTTCATTTTTTCAGAAGCGACTAAAGCTGTATATTCTCCTAAGCTCAAGCCCCCACAAATTGCTGGTTTAAAAAGAGGGATCTGTGTTTGCAAAGTACGCAGAATAGCTATGCTTACCAGATAAATAGCAATTTGGCTGTTTTTAGTAAGGGTTAAAATTTCTGATGAACCTTCAAAAATAATAGAAGAGAAATTTTGCTGTAAAATTTCATTAGCTTCTTGAAACACTTCTCTAGCTATAGGAAAAGTATCGTAAAAATCTTTTCCCATTCCTATATATTGTGTTCCTTGACCCGGAAAGATAAATGCCCATTTATGCATTTTCAGCTCCATAGGTTAAAATAGTAGCTCCCCAAGTAAGTCCTGCGCCAAAAGCTACTAGCAATATATGATCCTCATCTCTTAAGTCTTTTTCCTGTAAGAGCTCATCTAAAGCAATTCCTATAGAAGAAGCTGATGTGTTCCCATATTTATGCAATGTCAAAAAAACATGCTCCATTAGCACATCAAAACGCTTTGCAATAGCTTCAATAATACGCATATTTGCTTGATGAGGAATTAGCCATTTGATCTGTTCTTTTTTTAAAGAGGCTCTTTCTAAGCAGCGACTAGCCGCCATTTCCATTCTACGCACCGCATGTTTAAATAACTCTTTGCCTTCCATTTGTAGATAATGCTGGTTTGCTTGAATAGTCTCCATAGAAGCTGGTTTTTTAGACCCTCCAGCCGGTATCATTAATAGCTCAGCCAATCTTCCATCAGCTCCTAAACAAACATCTGAAATGAATAATCCCTTTCCTTCTTTTGCAACAACGCAGGCTGCTGCACCATCTCCAAAAAGAACACAAGTAGCTCGATCTTTATAATTAACAATGGAAGAGAGTTTTTCAGAAGCTACGACTAAAATAGATCGATACATCCCTGATTCAATATAGGCCTTAGCTTGAGATAAAGCATAAATATACCCGGTGCAAGCAGCCTGCAAATCTACCGCTGCTGCACTAAAAGCACCTAAACGAGCTTGGATTAAGCAGGCTGTGCTGGGGAAAGGGTAATCCGGTGTCAAAGTAGCAAATAAAATAAGCTCGATTTCTTCTACATTAATACCTGCTTTCTCAATAGCTTTTTTAGCTGCCTGAAATCCCATTTCAGAGGTAGGCTCATCTGTTGCTGCTAGCCTTCTCTCCTTCATTCCTGTGCGAGAGACGATCCATTCATCAGAAGTATCGACCATTTTTTCTAAATCGCTATTCGATAACACTTTTTTAGGAAGATAGGAACCGGTAGAAATAATACGCGCTTTTTGAACCATAAACCAAAATTTGCATGTTTAACACTCTATCGAAAATAGTTTATCTTAGTCTGCTAAAAAATGAAAGTGTTTTGTTTTTTGCCTTTACTTAAGTCTTTTATCATTTAAAATTTCCATTGCACGTCTATGCAAATTCCATTATCGTATTGTAAATTAACCAAAAAAACCAAAAAAATGCTTAAATACCCTAAGCACCTTCAACTACTCATTAATTCATTTAAAAAGTTCCCGGGCGTGGGTAATAGAACCGCTGAGCGATTTGCATTTCAAGTATTTAATTGGCCTTTAGAAGATGTGTTGCATTTTTCCGCTACTCTTTCTGAATTAAATCAAAAGGTTTCCTTTTGCCCTGAATGCTCTTGTTTAACAGAAGAAAATGATTGTCATTTTTGCCAATTACCTAGTCGCAATACTTCTCAACTGTGCTTAATTGCCTCTGTAAAAGACGCTTATGCTCTAGAAGAAATGGGGATGTACCAAGGGCTATATCATGTATTAGGATCGTTACTCTCTCCTATTGAAGGGAAAAATGCAGATGGCCTGCCCATGGAGAAGATTAAACAAAGAGTGAAAGATCGCTCGGTTAAAGAAGTAATTATAGCTTTAGATTCTACCCTAGAAGGGGAAGCTACAGCTTTATACATAAAAGAACAACTAGAAAACGATGTGCATATTTCTCGTTTAGCTTTTGGATTGCCTATAGGAAGCTGTTTAGATTTTGTCGATGGAGGCACTCTTGCAAGATCTTTTACAGGAAGACGCTCTTTTTAAAAAAATCAATAAAAGTTAGTAGTTTGCAAAAATTTCAGCAATTTTCTTATAATCAATCCATTTGTATCGTTCTTAGAATAAAACACCATATCGGATGAAATATCAAATGATCAAACAGTTTGCTACTTATCTCTCTTTAATCGCTTTTACCAGCCTCTGCTCTTTGTCGTCAGCTTTTACCTCTTCTTCAACAATAGTATTTGAAGAGTGTCGTATTGCAGACATTGATTTGCAAGTAGAGAACTTGAGCATAAACACCTCTTTTAATCCTCAAATTGTGCTTTCCAAGCTCAAAAGCAAGGTGGGAAATATTTTTTCTCAAGCAGATTTTGACGCGGATTTAAAAACACTTGTTGCAGATTACGATCGAGTAGAACCTTCTATACAGGTTCGGGACCAACAGGTGTATATCACATTAAAAATGTGGCCAAGATCTAAAGTTCGCTCGATTACATGGAATGGAAATAAAAAAATTAAAACCACAGCTTTGCAAAAAGAATTGGGTCTTAAGCCTAATGCTGTTTTCAATCGGCAGTCTTTCAATAAATCTTTTAACAAAGTTAAAGAATACTACGTTAAAAAAGGTTATTTCGAATCACAGCTACAATATATAATCGTACCGCATCCAAAGACAAATGAAGTATCCATTAATATTGAAGTTCATGAAGGACGCTCAGGCCGAATTGAAGATATGATCTTTCAGGGTTTCACAAAAGAAGAAATAAGCGAATTGCTGGGGATGATCTATACAAAAAAATATAATCTACTCAGCTGGCTAACAGGTAAAGGGACCTATCATGAGGAGGGATTAGAACAAGACCGTTTAGCCATTGTGAATTATCTTCAAAACTTAGGGTATGCAGATGCAAAGGTTGATATACAAATTCATGAAGCTGAAACAGAAGGAAAAATTATTCTGGTTATCTCCGCAGAAAAAGGGCCTATTTTTCATTTTAATGCCATTCAATTTGAAGGTAATGAATTATTTTCCAACGAAGAAATCGAAAAGCTCCTTCTCATCCACGAAGGCGATGTGTATTCGCCTGAAAAATTACGAAAAACCTTGCAAGCCATTAAAGATCTATATGGACGCAAGGGGTACTTAGAAGCAAATATCCAAGCTGAAGCCCAACCATGCGTAAACGATACAGCTTTTAATACCTCTTTTCATATTGATGAGGGAAAAAAATATCGCATTGGCATGATTCGGATATATGGGAATATGGCTACACAAGCCCATGTCATCTTGCGCGAATCACTTCTCATACCAGGTGAAACCTTTGATACAGCAAAGCTGCAAGCTACAGAAAACAGATTGCAAAATGTTGGTTATTTCGAAAGTGTAAATGTATATGCAGTCCGTACAGAAGATGAAGAGCAATTTGGTGAAAATTACCGAGATATTTACATTGAGGTTAAAGAAAGCAAAACCGGTCATGCTAGCTTGTTTGTAGGGTTTAGTAGTGCAGAAAGCATTTTTGGCGGATTGGATTTCTCTGAAGCGAATTTTAATATTAAAGGTTTTGCAAGTCTTTTTTCAGAAGGCTCTGCAGCGCTCAGAGGAGGGGGTGAATATGCGCATCTTCGTCTAAGTTTCGGAAAAAAACAACAAGCCTACACGCTCTCTTGGTTAAATCCTTATTTTTGCGATAGTTTATGGAGAGTGGGCTTTGATGTATTTAATACCTATAGCGAATTAACGTCTAAAAAGTACGATATTCAAAAGCTAGGTTTTGATTTACACGCCTCTTATCCTCTTAATAGTTTCTGGACCTTTGGAATAAAATATCGTTTCAATAATTCCAGAACGCATATATCCCAAAGCGCTGCTCCATTAGAAAGAGAGCAGGCGCATCAAGAAGGGATTGTATCAGGATTTGGACCATCTCTTACTTTTGATTCTACTGATAGCCCTTTTAAACCACACAAAGGATTTCGTTCACGCTTAGAAACAGAGTTTGCTGGTTTAGGAGGAGATTTTTATTTTTGGCGTTTTGCTTATTTAAATAGTTACTATATACCTATTTGGAAATGTGGAACCTTTAAATCTCGTTTTGACTTTAACTTTATTGAACCTGTTGGCAGAACCAGTCAACCTACGCAAATTCCTTTAGGAGAGCGTTTCTTTATTGGGGGAATTAACTCTGTACGTGGTTATCGCGACTTTGATTTAGGAGACCATTTTTCTAATGGAGATCCCACCGGTGGTATTTCCTCTACTGTACTATCTCTTGAATATTTACATCAAATCCTCCCTTTTGTAGATGGATTTATTTTTGTAGATGCAGGGAGTATTGGATTGAAACACTGGTATATTAAAGACTTTAAATTTAGTGCAGGTTTTGGAGTACGTATTGAAATAGCAAACCGAGTTCCTATCACTTTAGGAATGGGTTTTCCAATCAACCCTTCAGGACGCAATGAAGTGCGTAGATTTTTCTTTTCTATGGGTGGACAATTTTAACAAGGAGTATATCTTATGAAAAATCCATTTATCTCGACCGTATTGTTTTTTACAGTCCTTAGCACGTCTTTAATAGCTACTGAGTACAAGGTAGTAAACACCAGGGACTGTTTTATGAATTCTAAGTTAGGCAAACAAGAGCAAGAAGCCTTCGAAAATCTTAAAAATCAAAAAGCAGCCTTAATTGAAGACGTAAGCAAACAGCTCGAAGATATTGTGAAAAAGCTAAGCGATCCAGTCATTTTAGATAGCATGAATCCGGAAACAAAGCAGAAATTAGAAAATGATTATGCTAGATTGAGTCAAGATTTGAAAGGAATGTATGAAGAATGTCAGCAAATTCTCTATCAGAAAGAGATGCAGATTGGCCAAAAGCTACAAAGCAATATTGATCAAGCGCTAGAGGAAATGAACAAAGAAGATGGTTGTATTATTTTAAAGAGCGATGCATGCCACTATTATCCTAAGGAATTAGATATAACCAACACTGTGGTTAAAAAATTAGATGAAAGATTTGATCAAATAGCTCAAACACAAAAAAAAACTCCTAATGAAACAAAGCACGAAGTAGTAAAATAGTTCCTTTGTGTATAAAGAATTAAAAATAGAAGGAATTGGGCATTTATCTAGATGAATAAGTGCCTATTAATCATATGAAAAAATTTACTCTACAAGAAATTGCTGCGTTTACAGAATCAACTTTAGTAGGCAATCCCCACCATCTCATTAATAATGTTGACTCACTAGAAAATGCAGGCCCTGAAGATGCTTCCTTTTTAGCTAACCCTCGTTACTGTACATCGATGAGCCAGTCTAAGGCGGGAGTAATCTGTGTAGACAACACTTTTCCTGTAGAAGAAGGAAAAAATTTTCTTCTATCTGATAACCCTTCCATTACTTTTCAAAAGATTATAAAAGCTCTCTTGCTCCCGCAAAATAATTCAGGTTTTAAAGGAATCCATCCTACTGCAGTTATTCACGAGAGTGCAGAAATTGGCCAAAATGTACAAATAGGCCCTTCCGTTGTAATCGACGAAAATACAAAAATTGGCAATGGATGCATCATCTATCCCTTCACTTTTGTGGGTCTTAATAGTTGTCTTGGAGAAGCTTGCATCATTTATTCCCATGTAACCATTCGAGAAAAAATCATCCTTGGTAATCGCGTTATTCTACAACCGGGGGTTGTCGTTGGTTCTTGTGGTTTTGGATATACGACAGATCAAAATGGCCAACATTCCAAATTAGAACAACTCGGTTCTGTTATTATTGAAGATGATGTAGAAATAGGTGCCAATACCACAATCGATCGAGCTCGTTTTAAAGTAACTAGAATAGGTAAAGGAACAAAAATTGATAACCTCGTTCAGATCGCCCACAATGTAAGCCTTGGATCTCATAATATCGTTGTATCTCAAACAGGGATTGCTGGTTCTGTGAAAACAGGTGAAAATGTTATGTTTGGCGGACAAGTAGGTGTTGTAGGCCATGTGGAAATTGCCAGTAATGTCATGATTGCTACCCGTGGTGGAGTCAGTAAATCTATTGATAAACCAGGCAAATACGGAGGCAGTCCTGTCATACCCCTTCCCAAGTACAACAGAGAACAAGCACGTGTTAGAAATATTCCAAAGTACTTAGCGCAAATTGAAGAGTTAAAAAAAAGAGTAGAAGAACTAGAGAAAGCTTTAGAAACCTCTCATGACCTAAAGACTATGCGATTGAAAGCACAGCAAAATATCTTATAACCAGCCTTTCTCTTATATCTTTAAATTAAGATTTAACTAAGTAAAATTTCTTAGATAAAAGAGGCTGTAGTTCTTCCCGATATTTAGGAATATTTTCAAAAAAAGCACAAATCGCCTTCTTAAAATCTAAGAGCCTGTTTAAAATCTTTTCAAAAGTAGAGCAATAAAAGCAAGAACCACCATATTCAGGCTTATATGTAGTTTTCTTGCGCAATTTTTCCATAGCCTGCGACATTTTTCTATCCACGCAAAAGAACGCTCTACAACCCATCTTTTGGGAATAACTGTAAAAGTATGAAGTGTAT
>NZ_JAAVTY010000064.1:0-8393 GCF_018642185.1 Candidatus Rhabdochlamydia sp. W815
ACAAAAGCATTTCCAGCTATATCGCTCAAACAATCATATCTCCTGGATTAAAATACTTTAAAATTTTAGATTGCTTATTGGTTATGCAAGAGATCTAATGTATACACCATTATACTTTGGGACTAAACAATCTTCTCATATCGCTCTTTCATGGAAGAAAAAAAGAGAAGAACACAATCAACAGTTGCTCTGTTTTCTCATTTTGCTAAAAACTTTTTTTTTGTTTGGGCAATTTTTTTGTTTCCTTGTACTATGGCAGTTATCATTTATATAAAGCACTTAAAAGGTCAGGAAAGCTTTATGCTAGAATTTTTCCGCAAATATCAGAAATTTTTTTTTATTTTTGTAACTATTATCATTGTAATCTCTTTTTCCGCAGTAGGGATCAATACGCAAATGGTGGAATCCAATCCTGATAAGCAGATCGGCAAGACCGTTAATGGCAAGCCAATTTACTTCAAAGAATTATTGGTCTTAACTCAATTGCTCAATCATTCCATCTTTGATACCGACCGTAGTAATTGGCCTCATTTATTAAATGATGGGGTCATTGAAAAGAATTTTTTAGAGACAGGGCTTGCTGTGATGTTAGCCGAACAGTATTTTTCCTATTTGGAGCCGGAGCTTAAAAAAAAGGAACAAATGATCTCTTTATTTAAGCCCTATATCCATCCTTATGATGCTCAATTAAGCTGTAGGGCTGTTTGGAAAAATTACTCCCCTGGATTATTAGAGCACTTAGAGCAGCTGAAAAATTCGGAGATGGATGTTCATGAATTTTCTACATTATGTCAGTTGTATCTCGATCAGATAGCTTTTCCTAAAGAAGCCATGCAACAGGTATTGCATTTTCAGGAACAAAAAGCAGGGATCCCTAAAGATCCTCGTTTAGCAGAAATAGAGCTGTCTTTATTTGGGTTCAAAAATGTAAAAGATTGGTTTGGGGATAGATTTATCCATTTAGCTAGTCAGTTTATTTTGAATGTATCTTCTCTTGCAGAGCAAAAAAAATATCAGGTTACCAAACAAGAAGTACAAACCGATCTATTCCAAAACATTTATAAGGGATATAAGCAGCTTTCTCAAAATAAATCACTCGAGCCGAGCCAAGCTATGCAATACTTTCAACGTGAATTGCGGGTACTTGGATTAAATGAAGCCGATGTCTTAAATGCTTGGCGCCATGTTATGCTATTTAGACGTTTGGTATTGGATACTTCTGGAAGCGTTTTTAATGATCCATTAGCGCAAAAGCAATTTCATTTATTCGCAGATCAAAGTGTAGAAGTTGAATTGTATGAACTGCCTTCTTATTTGCGTTTAAGCGATTTTTCCGCACTTCTTAAATTGCAGGTATATTTAGAGGCTATATCTCTTGAGCAACCAAAAAGTTTGAATCTACCCTTAGAATTTGCCTCTTTGGATTGCATTGAAGCAAGACAACCAGAGCTTGTACAAAAAAAAGTAGAGCTTCATTTAAGTTCTATTAACATAGAAGAGCTTGTTGCTCAAATTAGCCTTAAGAGCACTTGGGAATGGGAAGCTACAGATGAAGGATGGTCTTTTTTACAAAACAGATTTCCTGAGCTTAAAAACCGCACAGATCGTAGAGAAGCATTGGATCAAATAGATTCTCGCAGCTCTATAGATCGAGTTGCAAGACTCGAAATGGTTCGTCAAGATAAAGAGCTTATTAGGCAAGCTTTGCAGCAAAGACCGCTCAAAACCGTCGAATTGTCCTTAAGGAAAAAACCATTAGCTCAAGGTCCTTATAGTTTGCTGCTCAACGATAAAGAGTTCATTGTTTTTTTAGAGAATGCTCCATTAGAGTCGATAAAAGAGTGCTACAGTGTGGATGTAAATAATTTTTATCGTATAGAGCTAGTTAGCCGCGATACTCAGAAAGAGTTAATTTCTTTTGAAGAAGCTTTTCAGGATGGCACTTTGGATTCTATTCTCGATCAAAAATTAGAAAATGCCTACCCAAATATACGTAAAGGAAAAGAGTTGTTTCTTCAAGCAAATGGGAGTTTTAAACCTTTTTATGAGGTGAAGGAGCAGATAGCACGTATTTTATATGAGCCTTTATTACTTAATATTGAACAGGAGTATATAAAGGTATTTGGGGATTTGCCAGGGATGAGTAAACAATTGCCTGGAATCTTTTACTGTAAATATCGTTTGTATGGATTCATGCAATCTGTAAAGCAGCAATTAGAACTGGGCGCTGTGCTTCATTTACCTAAGCAATGGGAGCTAATTTCTACTTTATCATGCATTTCTCGTAGCCAAAAACTGGATTTTCCAACAGATGATTGGATCGAGATTCCTGTTAATCAATGGTCGCCTATTTCTATAGGGTCTTCGGGCTCTTTAGCCTTTGCTAAAATATGCTCTAAAGGGGATTTAGAAGAAGTGCCTTTAGAAAAAATAGAACAGGGTTTTCAATTTCTCTCTTTCGATACATGTCGAGATGTAATGCGTCATTTATTAGAGAAAATAGTAGAAGGAAATTGCATTGTTTTTTCCGATAAGGAGCTTGAGTGACAATTGATCTATTAGAAGAGATAAATCCTATTTTACCACTTGATTGTTTTGCTATTCAGTGCAAGCTTTTACATGCTAAAAATCAACCCTCTGCTAAGATGATGAGGAAAAAGTTTTTATTACCCTCTACATCTAAGTTACTCAATGAAGTCCCTTTTGTAGAGGTTGCAATCGCTTGGAATGAACAGGCGATTTACTGTGATCTATTTTTTGATAAGCTTTTAGAGCCTACAGATAAAATAGAACTATTTTTTGATACAAGGGATTTAAAAACGGTTAGCTTTACACATCGTTTTTGTCATCAATTTTTCATTTTTCCTCAGAAAGCAAATGATGAGACATTTGCAAAAGAGATAACGGTTTTTCGTACAGAAGATGCACATCCTCTTTGTTTAGCAGAAGATATACAAGTAGATCTACAGGATAATCGTAAATCTTATCTCGTTAGAGTTACCATTCCAGCGCATTGTTTACATAGCTATGATCCATTGCAGTTTTCTCGTATAGCCATAAACTATCGTTTGCAGAGCAAAGGATTACTGCAACATTTTTCTTCTGCTCATCCATTAACAGAACAACATCCTCGTTATTGGGCTAGTTGTGAATTGATAAAAGGAGATATTTTTATATGAAATTTACAGAGTCACATGAGTGGATCAGAATGGAAGATGAAGTAGGCACAGTTGGAATTACCCACTTTGCTCAAAAAGAAATGGGAGAGATCGTGTATGTGGAATTGCCCTCTATTGGCAAACTGGTAAAAGCAGGTCAGGAAATTGCTGTACTCGAATCTACTAAAGCAGCAGCGGATATCTATTCCCCCGTGTCTGGGGAAGTTCTAGAAATTAATGAGAAATTACAAGAGCTTTCTCAAGGAGTTAACCAAGCAGCTGAAACCGATGGTTGGCTTTTTAAGGTTAAAATAACAGACAAAAAGGAATTAGAAAGACTCCTATCAGAAGAACAATATAAAGAGTTCATTCAATGAAAAAAAAGCTCTTAAGCATTTTGGGATTATTAGTTGTTCTGGCTCTATTTTATCAACAAATTATTTTATCTGGTTGCAAGATAGCTTTGTATTGCTTTTTACCAAAAACATTTTCTTATCAGAAAATTGCTTGGGATAAAAACGTAATGCGAATACAGGGTCTAATGCAAGAAAAGAATGCATTAAGTGTGGATTGTATAGATTTATTCTATCAAGAAGGAGCTTTTCATATGAGAGTTCTGCATCCACAATATCTAACTGATCGCAGTGTTACATCTCAAAATGTTTTTGGAGCTGTGTTAGCTTTAAGCCGTTTTTTTTCTGTGGAAGTGCACCACGGTGTTTTAGAATTAAACCAATTACGGTATTATTTTTCTTTGCTTCCTGTAGCTAACAAAAAGTTGGAGCTTAAGTTAGCGATGGATCCAAATCCTTTATACCCTGCTCTTTTGACCCTTCATTATTCTCCTAGCAACCATATATACCTTAGTATTAAATCCCAAGAAGTAAAACATCTTTTACCACTAACACAGCTAGTGGGTTATTCCAATAGATCTGTGAACTATCATGCAGAAATGTCTGTAGAGCTAAATGCTGCTATTCAATCAGATGGTTATATCCAGGACATACACTTACAAACCATTTTTGCGAATGTGAAAGTTCAGCAAGAAAACAAACAATTCCTCTGCGATCAAATAGAGGCGAATTTAAGTGCAAAAGAGGTTTACTTAAAAAATCTATGGCCTTCTCTTAAAGGACACTTTCAACTCAAAAATGGATCTTATGCTCTTTTATCTCAAAATTTAGAATGGCAAAACCAGTTGATGTACATGGAAGCAGATCTATGGATAACAGATCGATCTAAAGCTATTTTAAGCGCAATGGCTGTGCATGAAAAAACCTCATTTCCTCTTATTTTAGAAACCATTGCTATTCATAAAGATCAGCAAGGAATTGGAGTTAAAGCTATTTTTTCCGATCCTATAGATAAAAATATTCAAGGAAGCTTAGCGATTTGTCAGGCTCAAGAAGGCATCATTGAATGCGATATTCAAAAAATGGAACGCAAACATCTTGATTGGGCAAAATCTTGTTTTTCTCTGCCCCAAATCGATTCATCTATTTCTTATAGATGGAAGAGTTGTTCAGCAAAAATAGCCATGCTATTTTCAGATCGAATATTACAAAACATAGATTTAACACAATTTCAAGCAAAAAATGTATTGGTTGATCATCCTTCTCATAAGTTTTTTATAAAAGATGTACAGATGCAAGGAAGATGGGATGCTGTTAAGTCTCAAATAAAAGAAGGGTTTTGCCAATTACAGCAAGCAGAAGGTTTAAATATTGTCATAGACTATCCAGGATCTAAAAAAGCTATTTGCGCTCATATACAAGGGGATTTGAGCTCAATGCTTGGCTTAACCCCAGCTCTTCCTTTAGCAACAAAGCTCACGATTTATGAAAACAAACTAGAGATAATAGGCTCTATAGGATATACGCCTTTTTCAGCAGAAGCTCTATTTTTAAAACCTATTTCTTTAGAAGATGGTTTACACTTAAGACCTATACAAGGTCATCTAAAGCTAAAAGGTCTTACAGAAGAGCAATATAAACCATGGCTTGCAAAGTTTTTACCTGAGCTAATCGTAAAAGGAAATTATCAATTAGAATGCTTATTTGATACCGATAAAGTAGTGGTTGAAGTAGAAGCGAAAGAAATTTATTTAGAGCATTTTTATAAAACAATAGAGATTCCCAAAGTATCGGAGCTGTCTTTTCTGTATCAAAAGGGAAAGTGGGGTTTATCTTGCCCTAGATTAGAAGGGAAACTATCTTACAAGCAAGATACCTATGTATTTAGCACAGCCCTTGATGCAACGTATCCTCAATTCCACATACAGGATCTTTCTTTAGAAACAGAAGGTTTTTCTATTAAGGCAGATTTGCTCGCACAATATCAAGATTTATGGAACCTGCAATTGCAAATTGTAGAGATAAAGAAACAGGAAAAGAATCTTATAGAGGAACCTATTTCGGCAGAAATTGCTATTTGTCCAGAATCTGAAATACATCTATCTAGCTTTAATTATAAAGTTATAGCCGATCTTAAAAATCTATCTTTGCCGATTAACTCAAGCTTTAAGTTAGGGGAGGGGATGGCTCGACTAGAGTTAACTTCTTCTACAAAAACACTTTGCATGACGAAAGGAAGTGCTAAGCTTTATCAAGATAAAAAAATGTTTTGTAGTTTACAAATAGATTCGTTAGCAGGGGCTATCAATTCTTTTTCCCCTACCGACTTTACAGGCTCCCTACAAATAAAAGAACTGCCTATTCTACGAGCACAGGGTGTCTTGCTTCATCCTGGAGTAGATAAGTGGCAGATAGATTGCAATTTGGGATTAGCTAATTCTGAAACATGGCGCATGCAACTAGCCACAGAAGATCTATTTAAACAATATGATTTTTCTTGTTTGGGTAAAGATCTTGCTATTTTTGGTAAAAAGCTCTTGTCTCAGTGGCATATTGATCAAATGCAAATCGGCTCTTTAATAGCCGCTGGTATTTTCACATCAGATGAAAAAACAGTTCATTGCAAAAGTCTGCAGGGAAGCTATGAAGGGTATCCTTTTCTAGCCAGCGGTGTATTTGACTTGCAAAGTCATACTGTTTGCGGACAAATCGATTGCAACTGCTTTAGCTTAAAAAGTTCTCCTTTCATTTGCGAATATTCTGCAGAGCAAGGATTTTTTAGTAAACAGATCAGTCTTAGCGTACAAGATCTGAAAAGTTCTGAAATATTAGCAAATGTTTTTTGCCACTCTACATCTTACCAGGACAAAACCTGGGAAAGTACCATAGATTTTTCCCTGCCAGCGTTTCATAATGAACAAATCAATTGGCAGCAGGATTTAGTAGGTAACGTAGAAATAAAAAAAATGCCAGGGTTTGTACGTCTTAACGGAGATCTAAAACAAGGAGATTTCATCTTAAAACAGCAATTAGTAAAGTACCAAAATACGACATTTTCTCTAGAGAATACCCATTTTACATTGAATAGTGAACTTAACTTAGGAGAGAAGCCTTTTTGGGGGACCCTCTGGTTTGAAAATAATCAAGGAGCCTTTGAGATCTCAGATAAGCCTTTTCAACCAGGTTTAAAAGGATGTTTTGATCTAGAATCAAACAAGTGTAAAGTACATACACTCAAAGGAAAAGCCTGTGGTATAACCGCTGATTTAAAAAAAGAAACAAATCACTTACAAGGGACTATACAGATCCACACATCTGAATGCGCTTCCTTTATTCCTCATTTAGAAAAAATCATAAAACCCTTAGAACTCGAAGCCGATCTTATCTACCAAGGGGAAGTAAGCGAACAAGGATGTAGAGGACTTTTGCAAGCAGATCAGATAAAAATAAAGGGTTTTTCTGTGAATAAGTTTAGTGCAGGAGTAGAATTTTCTCCAAAAGAACTACAGATCTATGATTTTAGATTAGACGATGAAGCAGGTAGTTTATTTGCCAAGACAGTGAGCTGTAAAAATCTGAACAGCTGGGAACTGTGGATTCCAGAAGTTGAAATAAAGCAATTGCAATTAGATCACGTATTAAAAAAATCTAAGCCATTTGTAATAGATATGCTAGTTAAAGATATTCAAGCACAGTTATCCGATTTACAGACTCTGTATGGTTTAGGACAATGCAAGTTTCAATATTTGAAACAAGATCAGTGTTTTGAAATTCCCTTAGAGATCCTCTCTAAAATTGGCTTAGACTTGCGATCTTTTGTGCCTGTAGAAGGAGAGTTGGAATTTAAACTACAAGAGAGTCGCTGCTATTTGACTCAACTAGTAAAAACCTCTAGTAAAAATGGTCATTGTAAATTTGCTCTAGCAAAAAGAAAAAAACATACTTCTTATATCGGTTTTGATGGAAGTTTATCTATTGATTTAGAACTTAAACAAAAAAAACTTTTAAAGTTGGTGAATCCTTTTACTTTCACCATTCGTGGAAATGTAAATCATCCTAAATATGGCTTTATCTTATTAAAAAATTAAAAAATAGTTTTTGTTGTTAAAATACGTTTTCATATTAACAATAAAATTTTAAATCGAAACAGCTTATTTGCAAGTAGAAAAGATTGTGGAGAATGTCTTTTGAATTAAACAACCTCAATGTTGAGTTTATCTCTTTGTTTTTCAATTAGATAAACTGATTTTTCTCGGTGAAAATCCTAAAAGCTATAAGGATTGAATCGAAATTTTCAGATACAACGCTTCGTAGCTCTAGAAATACCTTAGATGTTTAGTCCCAAAGTATAATGGTGTATACTATGAACATTTAGCATCAAAGGAAACATTATGGGACAAATATTATATGGGTGCGCCAAAACAACTGAGGCGATACGTCGGAAAATACGAAATAGTCAAAAAAGCATAGCCAAATTAGCAGATGAGTTGAGTCTCAACCCTAAAACTGTTCTTAAGTGGAGGAAGAGAGGGTTTCAGCACGATGCTCCTATGGGGCCTAAAAAGATTCATTCCACTATCCTAAGCAATGAAGAAGAGGCTATAATTGTTGCCTTTCGCAAGCATACCCTTCTTTCTTTGGATGATTGTTTATATACTCTACAGTCCACTATTCCTTAACCTTACAAGATCTACCCTTTACCGATGCTTACAAAGGCACGGGATAAGTCGTCTGCCTGAAACAAAAGGTGAAAAACCCCTTAAGAAGAAGTTTACTTCTTATCCTATGGGGTTCTCTAATTGCACACAAGGGGAATATAAATTCTCTTAATTCTTCATAAGCTCTCCGAGCCGATATTTTGCTTGCAAAATAAAAGGCGTTT
>NZ_JAAVTY010000065.1:0-8329 GCF_018642185.1 Candidatus Rhabdochlamydia sp. W815
GTGGAAACTTATACTAAATAACAGACCTAGAAAGGCTCTCAACTTCGAAACTCCACTAGAAGCGTTTAGGAGATTATCTACAAACATGCTATGCTCGGGTGCACAATAGATGTTTTTTCAAGTATTTATATGTTCTTTTTTGTGCACTTCGAGGTTGAAAGGGCCAAATGAAATACAAAGAAACAGGTGACTTATAGATAGATACATATAGTATTAGTTGTTTATAATTATTAACTTAGAAATATTTCTTGTGTAGAGTAATTTGGGATTATTTATTGAATAAAACCCAAAACTGAGGTTACTAAAGATAAAGAAAGTTCAAAAACCCAAATAAACAATAAAAAAATCTATAAAGAATTACCTGGGAAATATAAAAAATTGATAAAGAAATCTAACCCGAAATTCAGCCTAGATATGCAGTCTACTAAATCAGTTAAATCCATTGAGTCCACTAGAGCTCATTTAAAGAAACGCTCTATCTTCATCAAAGCAGAACCACTTTCTTTAAAAGATAGGATTTGAAGCCTTTTGCAAAGAAGCTTTTTCATGAAAAGCAATCGCTCCAAAAAAAAGCACTGTTAGATATAAACCGAGCATATTGGGAGTTATCACATCTGTGCGTAGACTAAACTGTAGCTTTATGGGAGGATAGGATGTGATATGTAAAATAGCTGTGGAAAAAAGCTCATTGATCTTGAATACAAAAGAACATGCCTTAGGTATAAAATACAAAATAAGGCTAGGAAATAGTAAAATACAAGAAAGAGCTGCACAATAGGGAAAGAAAAGATTGTAAGCAATGCTAAGCAAGGGAAATTGGTGAAACAGATAGAGCAGTAAGGGAACGGTTGCAATGTGAACTGCGATATTTACCGAAAAAGAACTGCGCAAGAGGTGCAAAATACTGTAGGCATATTTATCTATAAGGGGCATCTCCTTGAGTTCTTTTTCGGTGCGTTTGGGTAAAAAATAGCTCAATAGATGTTCTGTTGGTTGGTACAATAAAAGGATAGCTAAAGTACAAAGAAAGGTAAGTTGAAACCCCAGTTCTAAAATGTTCAAAGGCAATGCATATAGCTCAACAATCAATCCTAAACCAATAGTATTGAGTCCAGAAGAGGGATAACCAATTAATTCTCCCATTAAAAGGGTAGCAATTGCAATATACGCTCTTTGAATAGAAGGAGAATCTCCTAGAAAAACATAATAGAAGCTAAGGCATAAAAGAGTCGTCAAAGCAGTTGTCTTGTAAGGAAGTAAACAGTTAAACATACTTTTCAGCAAATAAGCTAATAGTGCAAAATGAAAACCTGAAATGACAAGTAAATGTTGTAGACCTAACTTACCAAACTGCATCGTTAATAATCTCTCATCGATTTGCCCAGTAACCAAAGCACTTAAAAAAACAGCTGTTTTTCGATCCGATACCTGCTTATGGATGTATTTGGAGATTAGCTGTTTAGCCGAGAAGCGCCATTCAATGAGACTTAAAAAAGGAGCTACCCTCTTCCAAGTTTTTTTCTTCGTTGGTTTTAAGACAAAAAGGTGAGAAGATTTTTGCTGTAGATTGCCTTCTATTTCATAAATCGCATTACAAATAGGCCTTTTACCGTAAATGGGCAAGTAAATAGAACAAGGGATATTATGATAGGTTTGTTCTTTCGTTTGAAAATCGATTAATGTTCCCTGATAGAGCAAAGAACGATAAAAAGGAGAAGAGACCATTTTAATCAATTGGGGTTTGAACTTACCTACTCCTGAAATCTTTTCAGAAGCAAGTGTTAATTCAGGATAGCGGAATAAGATAGATACAAAACCAATTAGAATAGCGATAATTGCTAAACAAAAAAGCTTCAGATTTTTAGTTATGGGAAGAATAAGAACTGCTAAAACTACCAGATAATAGGACTGGAAGCTTAAATAACAAGCGCTTCCCATTAAGAGAGAAATCCCTGTAAGAAGCGCAGGGTGTTTTAGCCAAAAGTTATAGTAAGCTTGGCATGTATTTGAAAGCATCTTAGGAAATAACTCTTTTGGATGATATTTTCCAAACCCTTGGCTTTTCTCATAATTTTTTTACAAAGCCAATATAACAATAAAGTCCTATTATCTAGAGCTTATTTTTTACTATTTCCCACGAGATTTTTCTAAAGCCTGATTTTATACAGTTTGTATAAGAAATACTTGTAGAAAAAGCTTTCAGATTTTGGTTGAAAAAGAATAAAGATAGATTAGAAACTAAAAAACAATAGTGCTTCTATTAAGAAGCACTGAGTTGTTTGCTAAAATTAAGAATATTCATATGACTCCAGTAAGGGCGGTAATTTTTCTGAATCCTGCAAGTTTATTGACTGATTCAAAATTTCATGTGAACAGTAGATAGTACCATTTTCGGCGCGTTTTTTCTTAATATTGGGAATGTATTCTAAACATGCTTGTGCCAAATCTGCAGCTTCATAACATGACGAGCAAATTGATTGTGCGCAAGATTGAGCTACATCAAAGCAATCATAAAAAAAATCTCTAAGACTAAACAAACGACAAAGATCTTTATTAAAGAGATTATTAAAAGCATTTTCACAATTAGAAAAATTTCCTCTAACCTGTTTAGATAAATCGAAAATTTCACCTGCGATGATATTACCTTCTGCAGTTTCACAAATAAAATTCCGGTTTTCGTTAAGGCATAAAGATTCAGCATCTTTACCAGCCTCAAAATAACATGCAGTAACCGCAGCTATTGCTGCGATTCCAACGCCAGTAGCACATCCAATTACAATATTCCTTCGTGTTAAGCAAGAATGATTAGATGTTGAAGGTGATAAATCGACGGTTACTGTGTATGAGTTTTGTGGAACTGAGTGAAATTTTACCGCTGATGTCATAAATCTCCTTAGTAAATTATTTTATCATGATTTTTAGACTTATAAGTATGTTTTTATTAAAATATAGTTTAAATAAGAACGTAATGGAACTAAATAAATTGACAGTATGGAAAACCGTTGTTTAAAAAACATCTAGATCTATTCTTTTATTTCATCTATAGAACGGCTGTAGATGAGTCGTACCCCTCTTTTACCAGAAATCAAGGTCATTACCCACTCAATTAGTACGATAAAGCGGTCACGGAACCCAATGAGATAGATAAGGTGAATAAAAGCCCATATAAGCCAGGCGATAAAGCCGGTAAATTGGAGTTTACCAATAAAAGCAATGGCTTTGGCTTTTCCAATAGTAGCCATGCTCCCTTTATCAAAATACTTAAAAGGTTTTCTATTTTTTTTATCTAGGTCGCGGATAATGGTTTTTGCTACATAGCGCCCTTGTTGAATAGCTACAGGTGCAATCCCAGGAAGAAGCTTGTCTTTGTATTCCATATGTGCAGCATCTCCGATGACAAATACTTCTGGCAAGTTAGACAGGGTTAAATCAGGTTCAACAATCACACGACCTGCACGATCTAGGGGAGTATTTAAGCAGTTGAGTAATTTGGATGCTTGATTGCCAGCTGCCCAAATGATGTTTTTTGAAGCGATAAACGTGTCTGCTATTTGAACGCCTGAGTCATCAATATTGGTTACTTTTGTGTTATTAAGTACTCGAACTCCGAGTTTTTCAAGGTCTTTTTTAGCACGTTTGGATAATCTTTCAGGATAACTAGGTAGGATATTAGGGCATGCTTCTATTAAAAAAATCTGTGCTTTCTCTGGATTAATTTTACGAAAGTTTTTAAACATGGTTTTGTAAGCAATTTCAGCAATAGCGCCTGCCATTTCTACTCCAGTAGGTCCTCCTCCAATAATTACAAATGTTAAATAAGGCAAAATGGATCCAAAATCCGCTCTTTCTGCTTTTTCAAAAGAGATTAAGATTTGCTCGCGAATATTTAAAGCATCGGGAATGGTTTTTAAACCAGGAGCGAATGCTTCCCATTGATCATTGCCAAAGTAGCTGTGACGAGCTCCAGTTGCAATGATTAAATAATCATATCCAAACCATGCTTGATTAGAAAGAATCACTTGTTTTTGCGCGGTATTGATATCAGTTACCTCGCCCATAATTACAGAAACATTTTCTTGGTTTCTAAGAATTTCTCTTAGAGGTGTTGCGATTTCTCCCGGCGATAGAGCCGCTGTAGCCACTTCGTATAAAAGAGGTTGAAATAGGTGGTAGTTCATTTTATCGATTAATAAAATATCTACATTAGCTTTTTTTAAAGCTTTAGCGGCATTTAATCCTCCAAAGCCTCCACCAATAATAATTAATCTGCTTTTAGTCATAAAATTACTTTAGTTTTATTATTATGAAATTAATCTTCTTGTTTTTATTTAAATAAGAGGAAAAGTAAAATCTTTGCAAGATTCTTTTATCGAGAGAATATATTTCTTTTTGATTTGCAAGAAAGCCTACTTCTCAATAAAATCACTTTAAAATACAAAAATAAAAATTTTAACACCATATTGCGCTAAAGCTGAAAAATCCGTTAAAGCAGCGATTCGCATTTACCTTAAGTTACTACATGTATTGTGTTCAAGATCTTTTCCAAAAATATGGACCACAGCTTGGATTAAAATTAATTGCAGGAGAACCGGGTTTAAATCGTCAAATTAAAGTACCAGAAGTACATCGTCCAGGCCTTAGCTTATCCGGATATCTAAAGAATTATGCCAGTCAAAGAATCTTAGTGTTTGGTAACGTTGAAGCGCGCTATCTTAGAGATCTCGACAAAAAACTACGATTAAGTAGATTACAAGCAATTCTAACTCCCCAAACCCCCGCTGTTATTTTAGCTGGTCGTTATACGCCTTTAAAAGAACTGGTGCGTATTTGCGCAGAAGTGAAAATTCCTTTGTTTCAAGCTCAAGGTTCCACCATGAGCTTAGTTAGTAAAATGACATTAATACTCAATGAAGAGTTCTCGTTAACCATGAGCTGCCATGGAACTTTAGTAGAAGCTTTTGGAGTAGGCATATTGATACAAGGCGATTCCTCGGTAGGTAAAAGCGAAGCTGCTTTAGGCCTTATTGAAAGAGGGCATCGTTTAATTTCCGATGATGTTGTGCGTATTCGTCTGCGAAAAGGATCTTATCTTCAAGGATCAGGCCCTGAATTAACCCGTCACTTACTTGAAATTCGAGGAATTGGCATTATTAATGTAGCCCACCTATATGGAGCGGTATGTGTAAGAGATGAGAAAACAATCGATCTCATTATAAAGCTAGAAGAGTGGGATGAGCGTAGATTTTATGATCGAGTGGGTTTAGATGAAAAATATTATGATATTCTTGGAATCAAAGTTCCTTTTCACGTGATTCCCGTTAAGCAAGGTCGAGATATTGTTTTGCTGATTGAAACCATTGTTTTGAATCAAAGATTAAAAGAGATGGGGTATCATTCTGCTCGGGAATTCAATGCTAAGTTATTGGAAAGTATTTCTAGAAAACAGAGTAAGAGGGCTAAAATCTGTGAAGGTCATGCGCAAAGTGAGGGTTAAAAATGCAATGGGATTGCATGCTAGACCAGCTACCGGAATTGTTAGATTACTGCAAGGGACAAAGTCTGCTGTTTCTTTTACCTATCGCAAAGAAACAATTAATGCACGGAGTATCATGAGCATTTTGATGTTAGCTGCAACAAAAAACTCTTTGATTACTATCTTGGTGGAAGGAGATGATGCTCAAGAAACTATGGAAAAGCTAGTTAATGGATTTGAGAATCATTTTGGAGAGCAGTAAATGTCCAAAAAACAAGAAGACAAAACCCAAGAAACTCGGATTCAAGGTTATTCGGTTAGCGAAGGAATTGCAATAGGTCATCCCTTTTTTCTAGAAAATATAGACAAACCCATTCCTAATTTCCCTATTACATTAAATGAAGTTGATCAAGAGATCCAACGTTATCACATAGCTTTAAGGTGCAGCAGTGAAGATCTTAAAAAACTTTCCAAATATTTAACCTATAAAGGTTCCAAAGAAGCCGCTACTATTATTGATACGCAAATCCAAATTTTGGGAGATCCCTGTTTAACCACTCAAGTAGAAGAAAAGATTCGGAATATGCTGCAAAATATCGAAGCGGTTTTTCATTCTGTAATTACAGAATATGAGATTCGTTTTTCTTGTATAAAGGATAACCTTTTTCAAGATAGATGGGTTGATATAATGGACTTAGCGAAAAGAGTTCTTAGGCATCTTTGTTTTCAAGAGCAAGCTCCTTGGCTTAATGTTCCGGCTGAGTCTATCATTTTTGCAAAAGATTTAATTCCTTCTCATGCAGCAGTTGCTGATTATCCTCTTGTGATTGCTTTTGTTACAGAAGAAGGAGGAACTAGTTCACACGCAGCACTTATTGCTAGATCGAAAGGAATTCCTTATGTGACTTGTATTAATTTAAATAATCTGCGCTTATGCTTAATCCAATGCGTTATTGTAGATGGATATAGTGGGGAAGTTATTTTAAATCCTAACGATAAAACTTTAGCAGAATATCAGAACCGCAGAAATAATTTACAGAAATGGATTAAGAAAATTCATGTGAATACAGATTCTGTTTTACGAACAAAGGATGGACAATCTGTAGAAGTATTAGCAAATGTAGGTCATCTACATGATGTCGAACAGTTGACAAAGCTTGGATCCAAAGGGATTGGTTTGTTTCGAACAGAATATCTTTTCTTCCAAAACGATCATTTTTCTTTTTCAGAAGAACATCAATATGAGTTTTATTCGAAAATTATTCAGAAAGCCGCCGATATGCCAGTAACTATTCGTGTTTTTGATATTGGAGGAGATAAAATTCCACAGTTTTTACACTCTTTTAACACAGATAATACTGTATCCAAATATCGAGGTATTCGTTTTCTTCTTTTACATAAAGATATTTTCCGTGTGCAATTAAGAGCTATTTTACGAGTAGCATATTATGGAAATGTACGCATTTTATTACCTTTAATCAGCGATCTTATCGAATTAGAAGAATCGCGTATTTTGATAGAACAAGTGTCTCAAGAGCTATCTCAAGAAGGGGCATTATATAAATCAAATCTACCTTTAGGATGTATGATTGAAATCCCATCGGCTGTATTCATTTCTGGTGCTTTAGCAAAAAATTGCGATTTCTTATCTATTGGGACCAATGATCTTATACAATATAGCTTAGGAATAGATCGGAGTGATTATGTAGAAAGCGGTTTTAATTATTCTATTCATCCGAGTATTATCCGCATGATTAAAATGGTTATTTCTGAGGCTATACAAAATAAAAAAGATGTTTCCATTTGTGGAGAGATTGCTTCTAACCCTCTCTTTGTTGCTCTATTAATGGGATTAGGATTGAAAATCTTTTCCTGTTCTCCTCGCTATATTCCAGCTATTAGATATGTAATTAAACAAATTCACCTTAAAGATGCAGCTATTCTAGCACAAACAATATTGGAAATGGATTCATCAGCACAAATTTTTGAGATCTTACAAAATTATCTCAGTTCTATACATATTCCTGCATATTTGAGCAGCAATCTTTATGCAAAAAATAGATCGTGAATATATTAGACCCCTTTCTCCGATTTCTGTACCTATCGATTGGCATCTGATAGGCTTATTTGGCAGGCTTTTGATCTAAAAAAGATGTTTCCATCCTACATTCCTACCCCCTAGCATATATTTTTGGAATTAGCTAAGCCTTTTATGCTATTATGTCTTTTTTGAACAAAGAAGTGCGTTATGGTAGAGGTTTCAGAAGGAGAAATTCAAACGACAGTAATGGACCATCATGGCTTAGTGGCTGCCATTTGTCAGGACTTAAAAATTGCTGAAAGGATTGACAATCGTATGCTATCAGGCCCTCAAAGAAAAGTTAGTCCGGGAATAGCAGCGTTGGCTATGATCATCTATAGATTCCTATCTTAACAAAAGCATTTCCAGCTATATCGCTCAAATAATCATATCTCATGGATTAAAATACTTTAAAATTTTAGACGGTTTGGCGAGCTCATAATAAGTTTGCAGAGTTAGAACTTTCTATAGATGATTCTTTATCTTTTGATAGGCGTGTTATGATACTAGCTTTGCTAATGAATTTCTTCTTTACCAAAGTTTTTACATAAATGGTGCCCCTGTTACAATAAAAGGCTGCTTTATCAAAAAAAGACAGCCGAGAGTTTCTGTTTTTCAATATAATGTTGGATTAATGTCTAAGAGCCTGTTTAAAATCTTCTCATTAAGGTATAATGATAGTTTTCATAAAACCTTTGGAGGTAGTTATGACCCGCTCTTATCCAAGCGATATTTCTCGTAAACAATTTAGCAAAATCCATCTAATACTTGAGTCT
>NZ_JAAVTY010000066.1:0-927 GCF_018642185.1 Candidatus Rhabdochlamydia sp. W815
ACAAACATGCTATGCTCGGGTGCACAATAGATGTTTTTTCAAGTATTTATATGTTCTTTTTTGTGCACTTCAAGGTTGAAAGGGCCAATAATAAAAAAATACTTAAAATCAATAAGTTGTATAAATTTAAATTTTTTATTTTAAATAAAGGACTTTCTAAAAAATCTCTTAACTTTCTTTTTTTTAAGATCCTGTTTAAAATCTTTTCAAAAGTGAGGATATTCTGGAGAAAGATTTGCAAAGAGCGTGCAGGATATATTAGGATAAACGACAAGTTTCAAGTCGTTGACTTAAATCCCATTAAGCTAGCCGTTTGAATTGGCACTAATATATATTCCAAAGCGGTCTTTGGCAAAATTAATGACTTGTTTAGCCGAATGGAGTGCTTCTTCTTTTACATAGATTTTTAGTTGCTCAAGCTGATTTTGACTGAGCCAGCAAACCTTTCCTGTATAGTTCAAATTTAGTAAGGCTTCTTTTCCGTCTTCTGAATAGATATAATAACGTCTTATCGTATCGTCATCTAGGAGTAAAGCATGTGCTACTTGTGGGCATGTCCACCCTTCATCTAACAATAAAATAGATTTGATTCTATCGCATAGCCTTTTATCCCGTTCATGGCGATGACGAGCCTTGAGGATGTCTTTTTGGTTTCTTGTTAAAAAGTTCGCTTTTAGTTGCATATGAGAACAATTTATATCTCAATCCATTAGAAAATTTCAATGAATTTAGTGTTTGACAAGTCTTTTTTCTAATGCATTTCAGTATATAGCCTCTTCTTCATTGCTTAGGATATTAGAATGACCATAGGAGCATCGTGCTGAAACCCTCTCTTCCTCCACTTAAGAACAGTTTTAGGGTTGAGACTCAACTCATCTGCTAATTTGGCTATGCTCTTTTGACTATTTTGTATTTTCCGACGTATCG
>NZ_JAAVTY010000066.1:937-8178 GCF_018642185.1 Candidatus Rhabdochlamydia sp. W815
AGTTGTTTTGGCGCACCCATGTACTATTTGTCCCATAATGTTTCCTTTGATGCTAAATGTTCATAGTATACACCATTATACTTTGGGACTAAACATACCCCTAATCCCTTTATATCATAAGACCGAACTTACCTTTTTAGAATACTCTATGGGGCAGACGAATGATGTTATAGGAACCTTCCTAGGATCAAATAGGATAAATGAAAAAAAACAAATGGCTTAATTTTGAATTGCCAACGAAAACAACGTTTTGTAACATAAACCACATATTGGGGGTGTTTTATGCAAACAGTTGAAGAACATGTAATCTGGGAAATAGCGGGTAGTTATCAAGATATTTTATATCATAAACACAGCGGTATTGCTAAAATTACCATTAATCGTCCTGAGGTGAGAAATGCTTTTCGCCCTTTAACCATTTCTGAGATATCACATGCTCTACAAGATGCTCGTAGCGATCTCAACATAGGAGTGGTTGTTTTAACAGGAAAAGGTAAAGAAGCATTTTGTTCCGGTGGGGATCAAAAAGTTCGCGGTAATGCTGGATATACAGATTTAGAAGGCACAGACCGTCTAAACGTATTAGATTTACAAAAAGAAATCCGTGGGCTACCAAAACCGGTCATTGCCATGGTGTCAGGCTTTGCCATTGGTGGCGGACATGTTTTGCATTTGGTCTGTGATTTGACAATTGCAGCAGATCATTCCATTTTTGGACAAGTGGGTCCTAAAGTAGGCTCTTTTGATGGAGGGTTCGGCTCTAGTTATCTAGCACGGATAGTAGGACAAAAAAAAGCGAAAGAGATCTGGTTTTTATGCAGAAAATACACCGCAAAAGAAGCTTTAGAAATGGGTCTTATTAACTGCGTGGTCCCTTATGAAGAATTAGAAGGAACTACTTTGCAGTGGTGTTATGAAATTCTTCAGCATTCTCCTTTAGCTCTTCGCTGTATAAAATCTGCTTTTAATGCTGATTGTGATGGGCAAGCAGGACTGCAGGAGTTAGCAGGGAATGCTACTTTACTCTATTATATGACAGAAGAAGCGCAAGAGGGGCGTAGTGCTTTTCTGCAAAAACGCAGCCCTAATTTCTCACAATTTCCTAAACGGCCTTAAAATATGCATGCTATTCAAATCTGGACACTAGCGATTCGACTGAAAACTTTAATTGCTAGTATAAGCCCTGTTCTGATTGCAACAACGATGGCTATTAAAATTGGCAGCTTTGATTGGTTAATTTTCCTCTGCACCATGTGCACTGCTTTAGGGATTCAAATTACAACCAATTTAGCAAATGACTATTTTGATTATCTCAAAGGAGCTGATACTCATCAGCGCAAAGGATTTATACGTGTTACTCAAGCAAAGCTCGTATCCCATAAGACAATGCGCCAAGCCATAATCATAAGTATGTTGTTAACGCTTTTAAGCGGTATATATTTAGTGATCATTGGAAAAGCTCTTATCGCTTGCTTACTCATTGTTTCTTTATGTTTATCTATTTTATATACAGCAGGGCCTTATCCTCTAGCTTATCTTGGGCTCGGCGATCTTTTTGTATGGTTTTTTTTTGGTCCGATTGCAGTCAGCGGAGCGTATTATTTGCAAATAGGCTCTCTATCTTTAGAGGCATTACTAGCTGGTATTGCTCCTGGAGCAATCTCTACTGCAATCTTAACGGTAAATAATGTAAGAGATATCGATGAAGATCTATTAGCTCATAAAAAAACTTTAGTCTCTTGTTTTGGTAAATCATTTGGTAAATGGGAATATCTTTTTTGTTTATTAGCAGCTTTTGGATCTTTATTTTTTTTCCACGATTCCCATCCGTTTGCTCTTTGTACGCTTTTATGCCTTCTACCAGCAGGCATGCTTATAAAAACAATGTTTACATATAAAAATCCCATGGAACTGAATCTTTTGTTGATAAAAACAGGTCAATTGCTATGCCTATTTACAGCTCTTTTTTGCATAGGTTGGATGTTATAAGTTGGCGCATTTTTCGTTTTCAACTTACAAAAAAAGACAAATCGATTCGCTCAAGCCATCTTGTTTGTCTCAAAGATAGCAATCAGCAAGAAGCATGGGCTGAAATCTCTCCTTTACCAGGTCGTAGTAAAGAGACAATAGATGAAGCTCTTTTACAATTAATAAATGTATTAAAAGGGAAAAAAACCTCTCATCTTTACTCTTCTGTTTCTTTTGCACTGGCAACAGCTCTTAAGCAATTCAGTTTCCCCCCTATTCCTCTATGCGCTCTCTTATCGGGCTCTAAGCAAGAAATGATGCAGCAGGCACTGCTGGTAGCACACAAAGGATTTTCTTCTGTTAAAGTTAAGATTTCGCAACTTTCTTTAGAAGATGCTTTTGCTGTCCTTGATAGCTTGCGCAAAACATTTTCTCTACGAGTAGATGCAAACCAGCGCTTTAGTTTTCAAGAAGCCCTGTATTTTTTTGGCCAATTTCCTTCCTTAGCATTTGACTTTATTGAAGAGCCCACTTGGGAAACCTCTCGATTAGCTGATTTTTCCCATCCTTTTGGGTTAGATGAAACTCTAGAGAAAAACCCTGATTTTAGGTTTGAGAATCTAGCTAATTGCAAGGCAGTCGTCGTAAAACCCATGATTCAAGGATTTTTCACTACCAAAAAACTCATGCAACATTTAGAGAAAAAAAGAACAAAATTGATTTTTAGCAGCTCCTATGAGAGCGGTTTAGGGTTGATGCAAATTGCTCACTTGGCCATGCAAACAAAGCTCTACCCACTTGGTCTGAATACACAATCTTTATTTACTGAAGATATCTTAACCCCCTTTCCTATTTTTTCTTCCCCTATCTGTTCTTGCCCTTTCCCAGCGCAGATACAAACACATCTATTACAAGAGATCTATTGTGGTTAAAATGCTTTGCCCTATTGCGCTACAAGCAAAAGAAAACCCAACAGCTTTAGCTATTGAGACAACTTTGGATAGCTTATCTTATCAAGAATTAGATAAGCTTTTATCTCAATTAGTAAAGCACCTACTCTCTTTAGGAGTAAGTAAAGGAACAAGGATTGCTTTTGTTGCACCCACTTCGTTCAAAACGGTTATTTTATTACTGGCTCTTTTGCGTATGGGCGCAATTGCTTGTCCGATAAATCCTAAATTTCCTCAAGTGCAGATTGAGGACTTAATCCAAAGACTCAAGCCTTCTCATTTTATCAATCTAGATACCCTTGTTTTTACTGCTAGCTCTTATCAAATAGACCCTATAATTGATACAGAGCAATTGTTTACCTTTTTAGCCACTTCTGGATCTTCAGGTAAAAGCAAAATCGCTTGCCATACCTTTGAAAACTATCTAACCAGTGCTTTAGCCACGCATCTACCGCTTCAACTATCTAAGAGTTCTCGTTGGCTGTTATCACTACCTCTATATCACGTTAGTGGTTTATCCATTTTAATACGTTGTATGACAATAGGGTTATGCGTTGTGCTAACAGATTTAAAATCCATCTGGGAAGAGATCATTCCCCATAGAATTACCCATCTATCTTGTGTTCCCACTCAACTATTTCGCTTAAAAGATCAAAAATGCAGCTTACCTCTTTTAAGCAAGCAGTTACAATGTGTCTTAGTTGGAGGAGCACACACGAGCCTTTCTTTATTCCAATCTGTAAAAGAACTTCCTATTTTTTTTACCTACGGCATGACAGAAACAACTTCAATGATTACCCTAGCAACCAAAGAAGATCTGCGACTAAAAAATTTAAGCATGGGCTATCCAATAAGTTGTTGTGAAATCAAAATAGCAAACGATTGTGAGATTTTAGTTAAAGGCAAAAACCTATTTCAAGGTTATTGGGACGGCTTTCAAATACACCCACCTCCTTGTTGGTTTGCTACAAAAGATTTAGGTAAAATCTGTTTACATAATCATCTTCATATAACAGGAAGAAAAGATCGCTTATTTATTTCGGGAGGAGAAAATATACAACCAGAAGAAATTGAACAAGCACTATGCTCTATCAGAGGAATTATCTGTGCTACGGTATTACCTAAGCCAGATGAAGAATTTGGGAATCGTCCCGTTGCTTTTATTGAAGATATTGAGCAAAGATCCTTTGCTCAAGTTTTTTTTGAATTGCACAAAATCCTTCCTTCTTTTAAATGCCCTGTAAGCATTTGGCCTTATCCTAAGCATCTAAAAAATACCTCTGTAAAAACCCCTATTCCTCTTCTAGAGCAGCATTTAAAAAGTCTTTTTCCCAAAGATGTCTTTCGAGATACTCCCTTAACTTCAATGGAAGAGGTATAGACTTTTTTGTCATGGAATCTATACATACATGTACAATAATAACGCTACCTACTTCTTCCTGGGTTTTAAGATTAAATAAAAGATAGGATACGCTGAAAGAGGCATTTCCCAAGTGCTTAATACCTAATGTAATTTTTAATGAATCTCTTAATTGTAGAGGTTTTTTATAATCAGCTTCTGCATGAACAATGGGCATTTCCATCTGGTCTAAGTCCATTGCTCTATTAAATAAAAACTCTTCAAATGCCTCTAGAGCTAGATTGAATTGTTCAGAAAAAAATAAATGTCCTGTTGCGTCTGTATTCTTCATACGAATCTGTGTTCGATACTCAAACATATTTTTCTCTATAGTAAAAATTTGAATGCATTTTTTCCATAAAAAGCTTTAAGATATCGGTATAAACTAAAAAAATCTTAAGATTAATTTTTTTCAGCTAAAAGCCTTATTATTAGTGATCAGATACAAATAAAGGCCCTTTAAAACCGATTTAAAATTTAGGTTATAGGATTGTCTAAAAAAAAAGCTATTTTTATGATTGCTATCACTTCCAAAAGCAGATATCCTAGTTAAGTAGATTTAAAAGAGTAAAATATAAAATGAATCCACGTAATTTACAATCTTCCGTCTTATTAAACCAAAATCATTTACAAAATTTACCAGAGCAAAGCGCTGCAACGTCTTTACAAGCAAAGGGCGAACTTGCATTGCTTAAGAAATATTTTGATAAAGGTTTAAATTACTTTAATAAAGCTCTTTCTCTTGAACCTACTAATTTTAAGCTGTATTTTTCCCAAGGACTATCCCTTTTTCAATTTGCACAGGAAAAACAGCAGAAAAAACCACTTCTATTAGCAAATAAACGGCTAAAAACAGCAGCTCAACTCAATCCCAACCATTTAGATATCTGGCAAGCTTGGAGCAGTGTGCTCTCTGCTCTAGGATTTACTTATAAAAATCCAAAATATTTTTTAGAGGCTCATGAGAAAACAACTCAAGCAATCGATCTTTGCCCTCTACAAAAAATAGATACTCTTGCTGATTTATACGCTGATTTGGGGTCTATTTTTCTACATATAGCTAGTTATTCGCAAGAACCCAATGATTTGCATAATGCTATACAGGCCTTTGAAAACGCGGTTAATTTAAATAAAACATTACTTACTGATGTTTGGAGAGACTTTGGTCTGGCTTGTTATAGATTTGCTAGTTTTGTAAATGAAGCGCGTTTTTATTTTAAAGCAAACCAATATTTTAAGAATGCTCTTTCTTTAGAGCCAGAATCAGCCTCTTTATGGCATTTATTGGCTCAAACTTTTTGTCAATTATACACACAAACACATGATGAAGATCATTTCATCAAAGCCAATGAATATTTTGCTTCAGCTGCTCAAAGATCGCCAAAATCCTTAGATATCTGGTTAAACTGGTCTTTATTCCTATGTGAAACAGGTAAAAATCTTTCTGATGTCAAAAAATTACGCCTATGTATTGAAAAGTGTAATGAGGCACTTAATGTTGATCCTGATCATTTTCTTACCCAAGCAATCTGTGCTGAAGCTCTTAGCTTACTAGGAATGAATTTAGAACGCCTTGATCTCATTCACGAAGCCAATGAAAAAATGAGTCAGATTATTGAACAAAAAGAAGACAGTCCTGATATTTGGCACTGCTATGGGTCTTGTTTACAGTGTCTGGGCACTTATTTCAAAGATATCGATTTTTATTATCAAGCGATTGAAAAATTCCAAATAGGATTATCTATTAATCGCACCTATCATCGTAACTGGCATGCAATTGCAAAGATTTATACAGCAATCGGAGATCTTGAGCAAGATGCCGATATTCTCTATTCCTCTTTTAAATTTTATAAAAAAGCTCTTTATTTGAAAAAATCTCATTTTTACTTATTTGATTATGCAGTGGCTTTAGCTAAGCTTGGAGAAATGAAGCATGAAAGATGCTTTTTAGAAAAATCTATCGACTTATTTGAAAAAGCATTAATTATACAAAAAAACGCCATCTTTTTATATCCAGAATGGCTATTTCACTACGCATGTGCACTAGATACTCTTGGAGATTTTTTCGAAGAAGAAAGTTATTACTTAAGATCTATTGAGATTTTTTCACAAATTTTAATGATTGATCCTAATTTATACGATGTACATCATCACTTAGCATTAGCACTTTCACATTTAGGGGAACTTACTTCTGCTAGAGAATATCTCTATCGCGCTATCCATCATTATAGGCTTGCTGTTAAACAAGAAAATGAAAATGATACAGTGCTCTTAGACTTTGCCTTAACCTTAATCAATTTAAGCCAACATTTATATGATTCTGCTGAAATTGAGCAGCTTTATCGCGATGCAGAACAAAAACTATTTACCGCAAGTCGTTTAGGTAATACTCAAGCCTACTATCACCTCGCTTGTCTTTATTCCCTCTCCAATCAGATTGAGCTTAGCATGCGTTTTCTAGAAAAAGCGGTTAAAGCGGATTCTCTACCACCTATAGAGGAAATGCTCCAAGATGACTGGCTTGACAACATACGCACAACACAGAATTTTCACGAATTTTTATCCCGTCTAGAAAACAGTCGTAATCTAGAAGAATATTAAGGCCCTTTCAACCTCGAAGTGCACAAAAAAGAACATATAAATACTTGAAAAAACATCTATTGTGCACCCGAGCATAGCATGTTTGTAGATAATCTCATATAGTGGTTTCGATTCAATCGTATAGAAAAATATAGGATTAATAATAAGTTTCAAGTCATTGACTTGAAACTTATTAAGCTAGACTTTTGAACTGGCACTACTATATACGATTGAATCGGAATCACTATATATTAAGTCTTTTCAAGTTTGAAGTGCACAGAAGAATTAAAAAAAGAATAGGCAGGCGATGAAAGAATCTCTATTGTGATTTTTAACAATCAAAC
>NZ_JAAVTY010000067.1:0-8155 GCF_018642185.1 Candidatus Rhabdochlamydia sp. W815
TGTGTTTGATTGTTAAAAATCACAATAGAGATTCTTTCATCGCCTGCCTATTCTTTTTTTAATTCTTCTGTGCACTTCAAACTTGAAAAGACTTCCCATTTAGGATAATCTATGGGTAACATACGCCACTGGCAACCACTTTTTAAAATGTACAAAATTCCACAAAAGATATAAAATGCTTTTTTCTTCTGATTGAAGGGCTTCTGCAATCCCTCGTACATCATTTTTATCGGTCTTACCTTGTTCATTTAATACACAGATAAAAGTTCTTTTCATTGATACATCTAATCCAATATAATGCTTCATGGGTTGCTTCTCATTTTTTTTGCTCTTTAACGAGCAGTTTTGAGATTTGAAAAAATCTCGTTTATATTGGAGAGTTTAACCTACTCCGTTTAAGGAGAAACCCCTTTTTTGTGTACAATTATGGCATGTCTGTTAGTAAGTATCTAGGTCGAGGCAAACCAAAAAATGGGGCTGAAAAGGTCATAGTTGACTATAAAATGGAAACATCGTTTAGAAGAAATCAAGAAAAAATTAACAATATCTTGAATAAGAAGGGAAGATTTATTTTGGCTACTAACGAATTGGATTCAGAAGGCTATAAAGATAAACAAATACTAGAGGAATATAAAGAACAGCAGAATGTGGAGGGAGGATTTCGTTTTTTAAAAGATCCTTGGTTTATGGTCGACTCTATTTTTCTTAAATTACCCAGAAGAATAGAAGCTCTGATGATGATAATGACTTTATGTTTAATGATTTATAATATTGGCCAATATAGGTTAAGAGAGCAACTGAAAGCACAAAAAAGTACTTTACTTAAATCAGCTGAGTCAAGGAAGTGGCAAACACTTTAAGGTGGATGTTCCAAGTTATGGAAGGAATAGGTGTGGTCTATTTTTACGATGAATTGCTTTCATACACTATTCGAGAAGTGATCACTAATCTCAACGAGATTCGGAGAAAAATCATTTTATTATTTGGGGAAACAGCTACTCGAATGTATGGATTAATTCAAAAAAATCGCGCTGTAGGTCTAGGAATGTAGGATTTATCAGCTTTAAGGATGACTTAAAAATGCCTAAGAAAAAGCACTCCATTACCTTATTAGAAGTTTTGATTGGCTTGATTCTAGCAGGGATCATATTGAGTTTTCTATTTTCTTTGCTTAGGCAAACGTTAGAGAAAAAGCAGGAAATCACTCAACTAAAACAAACCATTTTTCCTCGTGAAATGATGCGTTTGAGAATGAATCAAATCATAAATTCTCTGGCTAAAAACGAATCTGGTATCTATGTAGATTCCTATGAAGATCATCCCGCATTGTCTTTTTACTATAAGAATAAAGATAAAGATATAAATTTTTGTGGAACGATTCATTCTATGCTTTATGTAAATGAACATAAGCAGCTTGTTTTAAGCACTTTTTCTAAACAAAATAGTAAAAGGGATGAGGTCTTATTAGAAAATATTCAAGCTTTTACCTTTGAGGTATTTGACCCAACAAAAGCTATTTGGGAATCTAAATGGCTAAAAACAAAAACACAACTTCCTGAAATGATTTGCCTACACTTAAAAATAGATCAGGATACCTATGATCTGGTGTTATTTGTTACAGAACCAAAAAATCCTATTATCTATATTGTAAAATCATGAATGTAATCCCCTTTATTCTTGCAATTTTTGCGATTTTTACTTTCCTATCCAACTCCTTATTAAAGGATATAAAAGAGACAGGAGTATTAATACATAAGATAGAAGATTTTTACCAGTCGAAACAAAAACACTTTAATGGCGTAGCAGGTCTTAGCTATAAGTCACTTACAACACAAAAACAAGGAAATACGCCTAAAGCTCCGGTAAAACGCAGGACAGAATACAAATCTCCTCGTCTTTCACAAGCACTCAAAGGGTCGCAATTGAATCTGTATCCTTTAATTCAAGAACAAGAACCTCAAAACCATCCTTTTTATGCTATTACAGCTAGGCTTTTATGTCTGATCTACCCAACTATATTACCCGATAACCAAGCAGCTTGCACTTTGTTAAATGCTTTGCTTGCTAAAGCAAAAATACTAAACGAACCTATTTTGAGCGAACTTATGCCAGAAGACCCTCTTCTACAAGAGAGCTATTATAAAATCATTCAAGGGACTAACCAATACGATATTCAACAAAAAAAAGGAATCCCACCGCTTGCCGATTTTTTCATGATTCATAAAAACAGAGCTTGTTGTTATTTATGCTCCGCTCATTTTTTTGTTTTACAAGCAATGTTTGGAGAGGAGTTCACTCATAAAATTATTGCAGGTGAAAAGAAGAAGTGGGAAAGCGGGAAAACAAAACTATTCAATAAACAAGAACTAGAATCTTTGATTAAACAATACCCAACAGAAACAGCTTTGTATGAAACCATCAAAAAATATTGCCGAGCACAATTACATCAAAAAAAGACAGTTTCTAAAAAAACCCAAAATGGACTCAGCTTTAGAAAAGAGGATTAAACAGGTAGTATCCGTTTTAACTTAGGCAACAAAATAGTAAAGGTAGTCCCTACGCCTATTTCAGATTTTACCGAAATAACCCCGTGGTGGTTTTCGATAATGGTCTTTACAATGGAAAGACCCAAGCCGGCTCCTCCTAAACGTCTTGAATGCGCTTTATCTACGGTGTAAAATCTCTCAAAAATATGCTCAAGATCTGCTGTTGGGATGCCTATCCCCTTGTCTTGGATGGTAATAGAGACCTCTTCTGATAGTTGTGTAATTTGCACCAAAATTTCAGCCGGAGGAGGAGAGTATTTGGCAGCATTATCCAATAGGTTAATAACTGCTAATTCTAAGATATCTGGATCAGCTGCTACAAGAATTGATTCCTCACTTTTCTCAATGTGAATCTTAGCCTTTTCATAAATGGACAATACGACTTGGCGACAGGTTTCTACAACAGCTACCACATCACATTCTGTAAATCGAGAGGGAGGAAGATTTTCTAAATCAGCTAGAGTCAATAGATTTTTGACCAAGCTATCCATACGCTGACAATTACGAACGATTTTCTCCGTGATTTCTATAACAACATCGCGCGGCAGGTCTGGCAAATCCTGCAGAGTCTCCGCAAAACCTGTAATAATGGTAATGGGAGTGCGCAATTCATGAGAAGCATTTGCTACAAAATCTTTCCCCATCTCCAGTACTTTGTAATGACTGGTATTATCCTGCAGAACCACAATAGCTCCACTTCGATGGTTTTTAGGGGCTGCAATAAGATCGATATATTTCTTCTTTCCATTGATAACGATCATAGAATCGGTTAGTAAAGCACGTTTTTTTTGGCAGCTTTCTAGCAATTGTCTACATTTATTGAGTAACTTGGCATCAGGTGTTTCTTCCAAAATAAAAGTAAACCTATTTCCTAATACTTCTTTTTTAGATAACCTTAGCATTTTACTAGCCATAAAATTGATATAGCGAATATGCATCTCTGCATCTACCGCGATAACTCCTTCTCCTAGGGAATCTAAAATAGCTTCTTTTTCATTTCTCTCATCAACAATTTGTTTAATGTGAAGACGTAAATGCTCTGAAAGAGAATTTAATGTTTGTGCTAATTGATAAAACTGATCTTTTTCATCGATAGAATCGCTCAACACAATCGGATTAATGACGGTTTCTACTCCTAACTGATAGGGTTTGATCGCACGAATAATTTGTTGAATAGGATAATTAATCCGATGAAAAATCAACCAAGTAATTGCAGCAAAAAATAGCATGGCCAGAAAGCAGAAAGCCAAAAACCACATTTCAAATTCACGAGTAAATTCATGCATTTGAGAAAAGGGAATAGCTGTTCGCAAAATGTATGTTTGGTTATTTACATGAAAGGGAAGCGTAATATACGCCAGCTTTTCTGCTTCTTGTTTATTATAACCTATAAAATACACAATTTTGTGCCCTAAAGCATCTACAACCTCTGAGTGTGTTAAAGGATTTATCTCTTCTCTTTTAGTCACTTGTTTTAAAGAAGAATCATATAATGCTTCGCCTTTATCATTAAAAAGAGAGACATGAAAAAAGATATAGTCATCTGCATCTTGCAGAAGAGTTAAAATTTGCTGTTCATTTCGTGCTTTCTCTAATAAATTCACAAGGTAAGAAGTACTTACATGTAAACTATTAAATAGGATTCTTTGCACCGATTTAGTAATAAACGGAAAAGCAAAAGCAATGAAAACCACAAATAAAAAAATATGGCTGAGTATGATTTTTTGACGAAATCCAAGCTTGTTTTTCATAATGATTTATAGCTTTTTTTTATGATTATTCGTGTGGGTCAATGGGGTAAAAGAAACGATATCCTTCTTCTGTAATAAGAATCATATCTTCATACCGCACTCCACCAATATCTGGTAGATATAATCCTGGTTCAATTGTTACAACCATATTTTTTTGCAAAACCACTTGTGCTTCCTTCCCTTGGTGAGAAATTCGAGGAAATTCATGCGTTCTTAAACCAATTCCATGACCTAGACTATGCACAAAAAATGGCTCTAAATCATGTTTTTTAAACACCTCTCGTGCTGCTAAATCAAGTTCTGCAAGTATGGTTCCTGGAATACAAAGATCTAAAGCTGCTTTTTGAGCTTGCTTTACAATCTGATATAAATAAGAAAGCTGTAAGTGCGGTTCTTCAAAAAAAACAACTCGTGTCATATCGGAATGATAGTGATCGACAACGACTCCAATATCTATTAAAACGATATCTTTTGATTGTAAGGCCACATTTTGGCTATGGTAATGAGGCATTGCACTATTTTTACCAAAAGCAATAATGGGTTCAAAAGCCAAGCTATCCGCCCCTTGCTGCAAACAGAAAATCTCAAATTCTTTAGCCAATTCCTTTTCTGTAATCCCCACTTTTAAAAGAGAACAAATATGAGAAAAACCTCGTCTTAAGAGTTGAGCGCTCATGGTAATCTTCCCAATCTCAAACGCATCTTTAATCGCTCTTACATTTTTAAGTAAGCTAGAATGAGCAATGAAATCTTTGTTATATTTCTGCAGCTCAAGATATCGCTCATAAGAGACCTTTTCAGAATCAAAGGCTATTTTTTTAAACAAGCTATGTGCAAAAAATTCTTCCCAAGCAACCTGTTGATCTCTTTCAACTGCTACAACTGCTTTTTCTATAGCTGATTGAAAATATCGATCATCTACAAGTAAAAGCTGCTTTTTTCGAGTCAACAAAAGAGATCCTTTAGATAGAGATAAACCGGTCAAGTAATAGAGATCTATGGGATCTTCAATTAAACATGCTTCTATAGAACTCTCTAACTGCTCCCATAACCTAGCTATTCTTTTCAAAAAAACTTCCTTTTCATTTAAACCAATCATCTATTTGTACCTTTGTAATACAACTTATAATCCTTTTGCCTAAAGGGCAAAAAAGAGGATCTGGTAAACAAAGCAATTGCTCTACTAACCTCAGGGCTCTATCTTGTGAAAATGGCTGTTTATTTTTACGAACCCATCTGCATAAAATGGCTGCATATCTTCTATTCCTCTCTTCTTTATTACCTTGTAAACACTCTAACATGAGATCTCTTACTTGATCTTGTTTCATAAATGCAGGTATAGCCTCTACTAAAAAAGCAGTCTTGCCAATGGGATAAACTCTCAAACCTAGCTGATGCAATTCATCTAATATGCACAATATCCCCTCGCTTTCTGCTTTGGAAAAAACTATAGTATCGGGTAATAACAAGGCTTGTGATCCCTTAGGTTCTTGATTTTTCCTCATTTTATCGAATAAAATCTTTGATTCTGCTGCATATAAATCAATCCCTATCATGGCTATGGTTTCTTTTGTGTCTATTATTTTCAATAAAGCAGATTGAGGATGTAAAAAAAGATAATGAGAAAATAACCCTATGATCTCTATTGCATCTATAAATGATTCTTGTTTGAATTTAGGTAAAGATTCACATAAAATATGTGCAGATGGTTCTTTTATCCAAAAAGAGGTTTCTTGATGCCCATATGAAATAGGCATGAGTCCAGTTTGATTTCCGCTTCTTTTTTCTAACGCTTTTTCCACAGCTAATTGAATCAAATTTTTGGTATATTTTTCTTCCTTTAAACGAATTTCTTTTTTTTGTGGGTGGACATTCACATCTATTAAATGCGGAGCAATTGTACAATGTAGAACAAATAAAGGATGACGATCTTTTTCAATGCGCGTAGAAAAAGCATCTCGCACTGCATAACTAAAAATAGGGCAAACAACAACTCGACGATTGACAAATAGGTACTGCCCCGAACGATTTACGCGCACTTTTAAAGGAGAGGCTACAAATCCCATGACCTCAAAACTTTCTTGCTTATGTGCAATTGTATGAATATCCTCTACAAAATCATTACTAAGCAGAGTCTTAGCACGCATAAGTATTTCTTCTTGCCTATTTTCAGAAGCACAAAAATCAAAAACTCTCTTATCCTGATGCCATAAAGAAAGCCCTGTTTCTGGATAAGCTAAACTCAAAAAAGTCATTAATTTGGTAATCTCTGCACTACTTGCTGAAACACTTTTTTGAAACTTTTTGCGAGCAGGAACGTTATAAAATAAAGAACGCACCTCCACACTACTTCCCTTCACTCTAGGAGCAGGATCTATGGATAAAACCCTACCAGCTTCTACTTCCAGCTTAACCCCTACCGATGCATAAGAAGTAATTAATGTAACCTTAGAAATAGCAGCAATCGAAGAGAGTGCCTCTCCTCTAAATCCCATTGTAGATAAATAAGATAAATCTTCTACTTTCTGGATTTTAGATGTAGCATGATGTGTAAAACAAAGCAGAGCGTCATCTCGGCTCATACCTGATCCATTATCACTAACAGTAATGCTTTGAAATCCTCCACTCAAGATTTCCACTTTAATTTGAGATGCTCTTGCATCAACAGCATTTTCCACCAGTTCTTTTACTACAGATGCCGGATTCTCTATTACTTCCCCTGCAGCAATCTGATTAATGGTTTGTTCATCTAAAGTTCTGATCTTCATATAGCTCTAAAAATACCGATATAAATACGATTACAATAGTATAAAGAACAAGATATAAAAGAACACACTCGAAGTCTCCTTATTTTCCTCAGGGCTTACGCATGAAGAATTTCCTTTGCACCTATCAGATCTAATAAATAATCTTTACGACATGATGCATAGATGTGCTGATAATATCATGAAGGCTATATAGTTGATTGCGCGTCTTTCTTGGGTCTGGTAATTTCGAAAAATGCATCATAATAGATGAAGAATGAATGAATCCTTCCATTTTATACTCCTTATGAAAAAGGAGCCAGAATCATTTTTTATCTCTCAATTATCAAGAAAAATCTTCATGCGTTGGCCCTGTTATTTTCCTAAGGATAGTTTTACTGTAGAACATACTTCCTATATTAAAAAATAGTGCTCCTTCCCAAAATCTTAAGGTTAACTTAAAATAAATATTTAATTGATTTTCAATTTTCGATTGAAAAATAAATATTTAATTGATATCTGGTTTTATTGCTTGAAAACGACCTTTTAATCAAAAAAATAGGAAGGTAAGTATGTCTATTTCAGCTTTTCAAGACGTTTGCCGCATACATAACATTTCTACATCTGCTTGTAATGGAACAGCAGACAATTTTTATCCAGAATGCCCTGAAACAAAAAAGATGGTTATACGATTTTGGGAAAATAATGGAGCAAAATTTAACATTAATAAAGCTAACCAAGACGGATCTGTTGTATTTGACCCTCTTAATAGGGAAATAACATTCCCAAATGAAACACAGCTTCAAAAATTAGATCAAGCAGTTCAAGATTGTGTTTCTAAGCTCTTTGATTGTTTAAAAGAAGAAACTCTTCCTATAACAAAAGAACGAGTCATGATCATAATTGGTGACACAGTTGCTAAACCTCAAGTAGAAGAGAGTTCTTCTTTTTCCCAAGTAATCTAAACGCTATATTGCATGCAGGAATTAAACATTCTTGCATGCTTGCAAAGGCATCTATAGTGGTTCCGATTCAATCGTATAGAAAAATATTTTGTTTTGTGTTAAGCTATTGAGTATGAAAAAACTGATCCCTAGCCAGAGAGCTGACTTAG
>NZ_JAAVTY010000068.1:0-8137 GCF_018642185.1 Candidatus Rhabdochlamydia sp. W815
ATGGAAAAATTGCGAAAGAAAACTACATACAAGCCTGAATATGGTGGTTCTTGCTTTTATTGCTCTACTTTTGAAAAGATTTTAAACAGGCTCTAAGAGAAGCTAATCTGTTTTTAGCTTGTAAAAACAGATTAGCTGTTTGACAAAATAAAACTCTGAGCTACTTAGAACAGCTCAGAATGTGATTTTCCAAGCAGGAGTTATTTTTTATCCTCATCATCGAGAATTTCTACTTCTGCTTCTTCTATGTTTTCTTTCTCATTCTTTGGTGGTTGAGCATCTGGTGCTGGTTGTGCGCTCTGCATCGCTTCCCCAATTTTTTGCATATGGGTATTTAGCTCTGTGTAGGCAGCTTTAATAGCAGCAATATCCTTATCACCTAGTGCTTTTCTTACAGCATCTATTCTGCTTTGTACTTCTTGAGCAAACTCTTGAGGGATGCGCTCTTTAAATTCCTCCAAAGCTTTTTGTGCTTGGAAAGCTTCAGCTTCAGCTTTATTTTTTAGCTCTGCTTCTTCTTTATTTTTTTTATCTTCTTCTGCGTGATCTTCTGCATCTTTTAGCATGCGCTCAATCTCAGTTTCAGATAAACCGGATTTTGCTTCAATGCGAATTTTTTGCTCTTTGCCACTTTTTACATCTTTTGCTGATACATGCAAGATACCATTAGCATCGATGTCGAAAGCCACCTCGATTTGTGGCATACCACGAGGTGCAGGAGGGATATCTGTAAGATCAAAACGGCCAATTTCTTTATTGTCTTTAGCCATTTTACGTTCCCCTTGCAAAACGACAATAGTAACAGCAGGTTGATTATCAGCTGCAGTAGAAAAAATCTGTGTTTTTTTAGTAGGAATCGTTGTATTTCTTTCTACAATAGGAGTTAGAACTCCACCTAGTGTTTCAATTCCTAAAGTCAATGGGATTACATCGAGCAATAAGACGTCTTTGACATCTCCTGTCAGCACAGCCCCTTGGATAGCAGCACCAATAGCGACAACTTCATCAGGATTAACTCCTTTATGAGGTTCTTGGCCAAATATTTCTTTCACTTTTTTCTCAACAGCTGGCATACGAGACATTCCGCCTACTAGAATTACCTCATTGATTTTTTCTTTGGTTAATTTCGCATCTTCAAGCGCTTTTTCACAAGGTTTAATCAAACGTTCAATTAAGTTATGAACTAAGGATTCTAACTTGGCTCGGGTTAATGTTAATGCGAGGTGTTTAGGACCTGATGCATCCATAGTAATAAATGGTTGATTAATTTCGGTAGTCTGTGTACCAGATAGTTCAATTTTAGCTTTTTCAGCAGCATCGCGCAAACGCTGTAGAGCCATGCTATCTTTACTTAAATCAATACTGGTTTCTTTTTTAAATTCCTCAAGCATCCAATGTAGAATAGCATTGTCAAAGTCGTCACCGCCTAGATGAGTATCTCCGTTTGTTGCTAACACTTCGAAAACACCACCGTGAATTTCTAATACAGAAACATCGAATGTACCTCCACCTAAGTCAAAGACCACTACTTTTTGATCTTCTTTTTTTTCTAGCCCATAAGCTAAAGCAGCAGCAGTTGGCTCTGGAATGATTCTTAAGACATTTAAACCAGCAATTTTCCCCGCGTCTTTTGTCGATTGTCTTTGAGAGTCATTGAAATAAGCAGGGACTGTTACAACAGCTTCAGTGACTGGATGCCCTAAATAGGCTTCTGCTGTTTCTTTCATTTTCATTAAAATCTGAGCTGCAACTTCTTCAGGAGTGATTATCTTGCCAGCTATGTTAAATACAACGTCTCCATTTGCATTTTTAGTGATTTCATAAGGGACGGTTTTAATTTCAGATTCCACTTCATTAAACTTGCGTCCAATAAAACGCTTAGAAGAAGAAATGGTAGACTTAGCATTGGTAACAGCTTGTCTTTTTGCAGGCACCCCTACTAAACGTTCATTATCTTTATAAGCAACGGTTGATGGAGTTGTACGACCTCCTTCTGCATTGGAGATTACTGTTGCTTTGCCGTTCTCCATAATAGCAACGCAAGAATTCGTAGTTCCTAGGTCGACACCAATAACAACTTGTTTTTTATTAGAATTAGATTGTGCCATAATATATTCTCCTTTTATTTTTTTATGTATCTTGTTCTGGTAAAGAAGGTTTTTCTAAATCGGTTGTTTCCTTCTTTTTTGATTCTGGCAAAACAGCAACTTTTACATGCGCTGGGCGTATAGTGCGGTTACTGCTTTTATACCCTTTAATAAATTCTTGAAGGATAGTTCCTTCTGGAGTTTCCTCTGTCTCTTTTGTCTCAATTGCATAATGCAAATTAGGATCAAACATATTGCCATCAGAGCTAAAAGCGGTAATTCCATGCTTTTCTAACGCCTCTTTGCATTGCTGTGCAATCATTTGGAATCCCTGAGCCCAATTAAGTACTTCTTTGGACATATGCTCTGTACTATTTAAAGCGTTTTCCAAATTATCAATGGGTTTTAAAAAATCTTCTAGAGCACATTCAATAGCAAAACGTATAGCTTCTTGTTTTTCTTTTTGCATTCTTTTGCGTGTATTATCCATTTCAGCTAGTAAGCGCAGGTATTTATCTTTGTATTCTTCCAGCTCTTGCTCTGCTTTTTGCTGATGAGTTTTTCCTTCATCTAGTTCATGCGATGCATCTTGTGTTTCATTCTGTTCTTGAGTCATCTATTTCTCCTTCTGATAAAGCGATTTATTTTCTAATAGCAAGTAGGAACTCTTTTCTAAGATAAGTGGGTTTTCTTTAGATTCGAGATGAGAGTGTTTAGGTTGTCTAAAAGAAATTTTATATTTATACATACTGCTTGTTAGCGAGTCTGAAATCATGTTTGCGGCCATTTCTAAAAGTCCAAAAAGCTCTCGATAAGGCATGCGATTTGGCCCTAATATGCCAAATGCTCCGCAGATTGTATAGTGAATGTGGTAGGGGACTGCTAATACGGAACAAGAGATAGCTTCTGGAGCAAAGGCGTGTAAATCATCTCCAATCCAAGAGTGTAATTTACCAATTTGACAGCTCTTATTGAGCAGAGCTCGCAATTGCTGCTTGTTTTCAAATAAAGACAGCCCACTTGCTAATACAGAAGCATCATTAAAATCAGGGTAAGCTAGTAATTTAGAAAAACCTGCTTGAAATAAGTCTTCCACACTAAAATTAGTATAAGAGACAATATGTCTTAAGATGGCTTCCTTATATAGTTTAGCAGAAAGGGATTCTTCTTCGTGATTTAATAGAGGTTTATCTAGTTTGTTAAGACGCCAGTTAAAATAGCTTTCTAATTTTCGCAGTAATGAATGAGAAATTTTATTATCAACATATAAAACTTCATTGTGAATAAGACCAAAGTCACTGATCAGTACACAAAGCAAGCGGTTTTGATCAATACTTACTAGTTTAATATCTAAGATAAAATCTTGATCAAAACGGGGAGCGGAAAGGAAGACAGCACAGTTGGTTAATTCGCTTAGAGATTCTGTAACTTGATTTAAATAGACAACTAGTTCTCTTGTTTGCTTTTGAAATAAACGGGTTGCGTTTTTTTTATCTTGTTCGGATAAACGAGGCTTATTTATATGTGCTTCCGCATAGATTTTAAATCCTAATGAGGTGGGAATGCGCCCTCCAGAAGAGTGTTGCTGTTTAAGATAGCCTTCTTCTTCTAATTTCATAAAATAATTGCGGATAGTTGCTGGACTCAAAGCTTTAAACCCTTGCTCTTTAAGCGTATGAGATCCAATCGGCTTACCTGTTTTAAGGTATAACTCAATCAATCCAAATAGGATTAAACGCTCTCTTTGACTTTTAGCTGGCTTTTTAGGGGTCAGTGGCTTCATATAAAAAAATCTTAAAATTTATAAAGCCAGTATAACTGAAAGGGAGCTGAGAATCAATAAAAATCAGCAGTCTTGAGGTTAGACTGCTAATTTTTATGGATAAGTTTTTGAAAATAAGATTTTTATTAATCTAAGCCATTAATGATTTTTGGGTCAGTAATAATGAGAGGAAGAATATCGACTAGACTAGGAGACCAATCTAGGCCCCGAGTATATACGATTCGAGAGGCTATTTGACAGGCAATAATCGCTTTTTTATGCATATCCGGAACCTCTATTAAAACTCTATTTTGGTATTGATTCCTCAAAAGAGGAGGACAATAGTTAAGTAAACATCGAATAAAAGGATCGGTTGGGTCATTAGATAAGGTCATAAATTGAAAATATTGCATTAATTGGTCTTTATACTGATTAATTCTTTCTGAAATCCATTCTGAAATATCGGTTAAAAATCCTTGAGTGTCTCGATGAGTAGTTAATAAAAGAGAGGCTTCTTCTCGGGCTTTTATACTTACCAATCTTAAAATTTCATTTACAATCTGTTGTTTTTCTTTAACAAATTCCTCTTGAGATAAAACCAAAGAAGTAAGTACTTCAAAAGAAGAACATGTAACGCCTCCTTTGTTAGAAGAACTATCTTTGATAATAAGCACTCCTAATTTTTCTAAAGAACGTCTAGCCCAGGGAGTAAGATAGAGATTAGCTCCTTCAATAATAGCTTGCGCAGTGGGTTTCCCTGCCTCATCTAGGAAATCTTTTATATTGTTTTCGTTTAAGGTACGAGGTCTGCCTCCTCCTGGAATAAAAACATCTGCTTTCACCTGATGTACATTGTGTCTGAGCAGATGGTTCATTTCATTTCCCGATAACCAGTCTTCTATTAACTGCCCGTTTTTTTTTCTCCAACAAAGAGTTTTTTGTGCATAAGCCGTTTCTTCTCTTTTTGTATATAAGTCTAATAAAAACCCTTCATCATTAAGCTCAGATGGAGGGTAGAAGCGTAAGGGTTTTCCTTCTTTAAATAAACGAGCCATTACCTCTAAATTTAAACCGACTGGATCAAAAATTGTACCTGAGATATCTATCGTTGCAAGCAGTTTAGCTGTAGTAGGGTAAAATCGATATAAGTTATAGATTTGATTGCCTGCTACATCGCCATCTGGTCCTCCTGACATTTTTACAGTAAAACAATCTTTGTTAGGGTTAATCCCCAGAAATTTTAACATCTCTTCCATATATACATTAACACCCAAAGAAGTAACCCCAAATTCTTTATGGTTGATCCCTGATCCAGGTTTACTAGAGATAAAGGCTCCTCCTGGCTTATAGTTATAATATTGACTATATGAGGCAATCCAATCGATCATTTCATTGTGCATATTTTCATCAGGGCCTAAATAGATGTATTCAGGCTTTTTCCAATAATCGATAATCCGTTTTGCCCGGAGTTTTCCATCGGGATCACAATTTAAAATAGTTAAAAAACTTTCAATATAAGAGCGTTGTGTTTGATAGAGGTATTCTAGCTTTTGTTCTCGATGATAAGCCTTAAGATATTGCTTGATTTCCTCTTGGGGAAGTCCTTCATCTTCTAACTCTCTTTGATAGATTTCTTCCTCAGAGTACAACCTTTCATAAGGCTCTAGGAAAATGACTCCCTTAGCACCTCCTTCTGGAATATCTTTATTTTTTTTGTTCTGGGTATATGCCAAATTATAACATTCAGCAAAAATGTAGTTTCTCTCTACAAGCATCTGTTCCATTTTTTCGGGAAATACAGTCCGCAAGCCTCCTCTAGATAAGTCGCGAAAGCGAATATGAAAACCGATAAAGTACAATCCTTTCATAAAAAAAACCGCATAGGGCAGTTCGGGGAATTTATCTTTTCTCTCATAGAAGACACTATTAAGATATTCCGGATCTAAACGAAAGCAAAATGCGGTTTTATTGTTACGGTAGACGTTTGTCTTTAATGTGTAATCGACCAGGTTCATTGCTTGTTTAAGAATATTTTTGCGCCTAGTATCGTTGATTTCATGTCCTGTGTCTAGACGATCTACTAGATCCATAAATTCTCTACGTATATTTTGATAAGCTTCTAAATTGACGCTTTCTGGATTGAATTTGGCTTCAAATGCTTGGATTACTTTCACAATTAGTTCCGGATGTCGGCAGACGCCTTCTTCAATGTGGCCAAAAGAATAGATATTCATATCAGCATGAACGAGCGTTTGGTGAATAAAATAGATGATTGCTTTGACAAGATTCCCTTGATTGCCGGTTAAAAGTCCTTCGTCGACAAAAAGCTCTTCAATGATTTCTAGTCCTTCAAAGTATTTTAACGTTACGAGTTCTCTTAAGAAATCATCGATATTGGTTTCTTCCCAAGCAGCTTTTCCTTGAATCCCATGTAAACCTAGTGACATTATGAGAATATTTTGCCTACTATATGCATCAACATAAGTAGCATTTACCCTTTTCATCGTCAGACCATGTCGATGAATCATGCGTGCCATACGGTACAAAAAACTGTATTTGGGAACATTGCGCCAAGCAAATACGATTTGCAAAGAAGGGGTATCTTTTTTCTCTTCCCAGTTTTCATTATAGCGCACTTCATACTGACAATTATCTCGAGATTTAGCACGAAAAAACATATCTAAAGCTAAAGTCAATCGCTCTTGTGGTAAAGAGCGTAAAAAATAAGAATTTAATTCTGTAATTAGCTTGTGCAAATCAGGCTCTGTTACCTGTGGGTTACGTTCTTGGATTTTTTTTAAAATTTCTTTTTCCTTTTTTAGGGAAATAACATCCTCTGATTCCTTTTCCTGTGTCTCTTTAAAGACAATCATAGAAATGCGTAGCAGCTTTTTTACCCCAGGAAAAGGGAGAGGGGCATTAGAGGTAAACGATCGATAGTTTTTAATACCAAACATTTTATAATGTTTTAAAACTTTCAAATCAGCATCTGGACTATCTAAACAAAGAGTAAATCCGAGATTTTTTAAATGAATATGGGAAAAAAAATCGTTTAGATTAAAGCTCATCAGGTTATGAACGATTAGCATCAAACTCTCTTCGTCCATCTTTTCAAAGAAACTAGCAGGCATATGCTGCTCAACCCATTGATAGCACTCTTCAAATTTTTTACGTTCTTTTTCAATACCATATTCTAGTGTTTCTTTAGGAAATTTGGATTGCGAATCCATCTCTGTTTATTCCTCCGTTGTCTTTTCTTATGAATAGCATGTAGAGGAAAAAAATCAATCTATTAAATATAAAAGAGCGAACATTATTTGATTTTTACTAACTATCGATAGAATATAAAAAATATAACAATACTTTTATAAAATAAACAAACAAGGAAAAATAGGATTCAAATTAAATTTTTTAATATTCCTAAAATATTTTATTTGATATTTTTTCTTACTTTAAAAATGCTAAAAAGCGGTTAAAGCTTATTTTAGATACTGAATACAGCAAAGAAGAAAGGATATGATGCAGGAATAAAAAGTGATCTTGTCACCTTTTTTTAGACAGGCCCTTTCAACCTCGAAGTGCAGAAAAAAGAACATATAAATACTTGAAAAAACATCTATTGTGTACCCGGGCATAGCATGTTTGTGGATAATCTCCTAAACACTTCTAGTGGAGTTTCGAAGTTGAGAGCCTTTCTAGGTCTGTTATTTAGTATAAGTTTCCACCCTTTCCATACGCTTGGAAGTAGTGTCTAAAAAGCTTTGTGTTTTAAGAAAATATTGCCTAACTAGTCCGTTTGTATGCTCATTTAAGCCTCTTTCCCAAGAATGGTAGGGCGTTGCAAAGTAAGAAGTCTGTCTCTAGCTCGAAACTAACCATTTGGTGATAGGCAAATTCTTTTCCGTTGTCTGTTGTTAATAGATCTCTTGCATAACCAATAAGCAATCTAAAATTTTAAAGTATTTTAATCCATGAGAGTATGATTGTTTAAGCGATATAGCTGGAAATGCTTTTGTTAAGATAGGAATCTATAAATGAAAGCTTTAAAATAAGGGGTTATGAAAGAAATCTATTGAGAATCACGATCAGAATGGTGAATAAAGCCTCTTTCTGGATTTCTATTCATAATAGCTTGCTGTAATGCACGTTTAACAAGATCTGTTTGCATCCTGCTACTCATAGAGAATCCAACAATTTTTCTTGAAAACAGATCTAGCACAACTGCTAAATATAGCCATCCTTCACGAGTAGCTATATAACTGATATCTGACACCCAAGTTTGATTCGG
>NZ_JAAVTY010000069.1:0-8065 GCF_018642185.1 Candidatus Rhabdochlamydia sp. W815
CAGCTCTCTGGCTAGGGATCAGTTTTTTCATACTCAATAGCTTAACACAAAACAAAATATTTTTCTATACGATTGAATCGGAACCACTATATTAATAAATTACCACTTTGGTTCTGCTTTTGCAATTAGGGCATGATGCCTTAGTTGCAAAAGCTATTTTTCTTTGCTATTTACCACTAAGTGTCAATTTAAGTCTTGTCTATTACAAAATTATAAAGACAGAAAAGAGCTCTTTTCTGTCTTTTATAGCTAAACTTCTTATTTAATTTCTGTAGGTTCTACTTCTTTCTCTTTGGTAACAGGGGGTTGAATATCGGTAATAGCATTTTTCAACACTTCCATTTTTCCACCTTGGTAAAGGGATAAAATCACGGTATCTTTTTCTACTTTATCGATTGTGCCAAGGATCCCCATGACGGTAACACGATCTCCTTTAGCAATGGAGCTTCTCATTTGTTCCATCTGTTTACGACGTTTTTGGTCGGGACGCCAGATAATAAAATAGAAGAAAATCACAGCAAATCCAATCATAAATAGCATTTGCATTAAGTTACTATTACCACCGGTTGCTTCTGCATCAGCAAATACAGAGCTTGTTACACAAAGAGCTGGAATGGTAAATTTACATGTTTTATTCATAACTCTATCCTTATCATTTGAGATATTTTTGCTCTAGAATGCCCAAGTACCTTGGATAAATCAAGAAAAATTCAAACGCTTAAAAAAGTCTTAATAGGGCAATTGTTTCAATGTGCACTGTATGAGGAAATTGATCTACTGGTTGAAGTAATACTAATTGGTATCCTTTTGGCATAAGCAATTGAATATCGTGTGCTTGAGTAACTGGATTACAAGAAATGTAAAGAATTTCTTGAGGACGTAATTCTAAAAGAGCTTTAATAGCTTTGCCATCTAATCCTGTGCGAGGAGGATCAACAATGACTAAATCTGGGAAAATAAAGTCAGGATCATTTTTTAATTCCTGTACTTTTGACCCTACATCTCCACAGATAATTTCAAGGTTCTTAATATGATTTAACTCTTTATTTACTTTAGCGTCAAATACAGCGTGAGGGTTTAGTTCAATAGCAGTTACCCTATCAGCTATTTTAGCGAAAACAATGGATAAAGTAGCGGTCCCTGCATAGAGATCAAGAATATGTTTTTTAGGACCTTGTATAGCTTGAAGCGCAGAGGAAAACAACTTTTCCGCTTGTCTTGGATTCGGCTGAAAAAAAGAAGTGGGGCTAATTTTAAAAGTTAGGGTTTTACCTTCTATGTTAAGCTTCTCTAACATATGATCTGGACCATGCAAGTGCATTTCAAAAAACTGAGTGGGTTGCCCTTTGATTGCTTGTTGAATGCGCAAAAAGATGCTGACCTTTTCTGGTTCAGGAGCTGTAAGCAGGATCTTTTGAATAAATTGCTGGATCTGCTGCTTATTTAAAGCATATTCTGGCCTACCGGAAACAGTAAGCATCACAAGCCTATCAGATGTGCTTAGGGACTGGCGTACAATTAATGTTCGTAAAGACCCTGTATTATCTAAGCGATAAGCACTAAGACCGCTTTGTTTCCACCACAGCCTAACCTGAGCAACAACGGATGAAAACCATACGGATACCAGCCAACATTCTTGTAGGTTAAATACATGACCTCTGCTACCAGCAAAGATGAGTCCTAAGAATTGTTGCCCAGATCGATCTTGAGAAAAACTAAACTCCATCTTATTGCGATATTGCCAAATCTGATCGCAGCTAAGAATCGATTTAAGAATAAACTGCTCTTTGATAAAGCAAGCAAATAACTCATGGACTCGTTGCTGTTTCTGCTCTAATTGAAACAAATAATCTACTTGCTGCCAACTACATCCTCCGCAAGAGGGAGCATGAGAACACTTTGGAACTGTTCTATAGGGCGACAAGTGGGTAATCTGCTTGATGAAAGCGCGTTGTTTTGTTTTGACTTCAACAATTAATTCATCCCCTATAACTCCACCTATAACGTGAAGTGGCTTTGAAAACCCAGGACTTTTCCCTGTTCCATAGCCTTTTTTATGAAATCTTTGAATGCAACAAACGCTTTCTTTCATTTTTTTTCTCTTTTATGAATCTAAAATCATAACGAGAAAAAAAATTAACCTTTAGCAAATTCTTATCTTTTTTTCTTGCGAGCGGGCGCTTTCTTCTTAGCAGGAGCTCTTTTTGCGCCCTTTGCTTTTTCTGCTCTAGCTGCTTTTTTCATTCCAGATCTTGCAGCGGCCACAGACTCTTTACGAAATACTTTAGATGTTTTAGAAAATCTAATTGTGTTCGTTCTTGCTCTTTGAGCTGCTGCTTTATTACCTTCCATTGCTTTTTCCAAATCATGCCGAATGTCAGCAATTTGATGTAGTAATCTTTGAATTGTCTCTTTTAACGCCATAACTTCCCTCCTTAAGGATAGCCCATTTTCAAGTTTATTTTACATTCACGATTCATAAACTGTTTTTAGAAATTGTGCAACTATTTTTACATATATGTTTATATATTAAAAAAACCAAACAGCTTTACTAAGAAGAAAGACTTTGTTAAGCTAATCTAAAAAAGCTTAAATCTCATGAACCAACCTATTTATTATATAAATGGTAACTATGTACCAGAAAGCGAAGCCAAGCTTTCTGTTTTTGATCTCTCTATTCTAAGAGGATTTGGTGTTTTTGATTATTTACGCACTTATAAGAAACGCCTTTTTCATCTTTGGGATCATCTCGAAAGATTAAGCTACTCAGCTGAAAACTTAAGGCTAAAAATTCCTTGTAGCCTAGAGGAAATTGCAAAGATTATCGATTCTTTGATTGCATTAAATCACTTAGAAGAAGCCGGGATTAAAATCCTTGTAACAGGAGGAATTAGTCCCGATCAATTCACTCCTCAAACGGCTTCTTTAATTGTTCTTGTCTTTGCTCTAACCAAGTACCCCAAATGCTTTTATACAAAAGGAATTTCTGCAATTACTACTTCTTTAGCACGCAGCTTTCCGAAACTAAAAACAACCCAATATATTCCAGCAATTGTCACCCTACATACAAACCATCAGGCAAAAGAGGCTATTTATTTAAATCAAGACCGAGAATTATTAGAAGCAACCACTAGTAACTTCTTCTGTTTTAAAAAAAATACATTATACACCTGCAACTCTGATGAAATATTGCTTGGCATTACTCGTGAGATTATTCTTAAACTAGCAGCTTCTAAATTCCCTATTCAATTTTTTCCTATTACTTATGAGGAACTACCTACAGTTGATGAGGCCTTTATAACCTCTAGTAATAAAGAAATTATGCCTATTGTTAAAATCGATCATCATCCGATTGGAACAGGAAAAGTGGGAATAAAAACAAAAGAGCTGATCCAAGCCTTTAAAAAATATACCCAACAACCTGAATGGGCAGCTTTATCTATTCCAAGGCATAATGTAAATAAATAAATTGATTAATTTTTTATTATTTAATATGGACAGAGAATCTTCTCTTACGCTATCCTAGATTCTAGTGAGCAAACTCTAATTTTAAGAGTTTTTTTTCACCACACTTTCGTGTTGGTCCCGTGTGTTGTCATCCGCGTCCCGTTTTTTAGCCGGCGCTTTAGATTCCGCGAATCAACTTCAGTGTTAATTTTTAACATCGTTAAACTTATTTTAACGATTTGTATGTATTCTTGGAGAATTTATGAACGAATCAAATAACAAAAAAAAGCTGTATGTAGGCAGCCTACCTTTTAAAACATCTGAAGAAGAGTTACATAACCTTTTTGCCCCATATGGCACTATCGTTTCTGCTCGTATTGTAGTAGATAGATCCAATAATGATGCCTCAAAAGGCTTTGGTTTTGTTGAAATGGAAAACGCTGAAGATGCTCAACGCGCTGCAGAAGCATTAAACGGATCCCTATATGAGGGACGCACTCTGATTGTAAATGAAGCACGTCCTGAACAAAAAACCAATTTCGCACGCCGAGATGATCGAGCAGGTAGTGGTCGTTCTTTCGGTAACGATCGTTCTTTCCGTACTCGTCGTGATCGCGGTTAGTTTGTATGTTAAGTTTTTTTAAGCCAAGAACTCAAAATTCTTGGCTTCTTCTTTTCCTGATCTAGATAATATATATTTTTCTTAAATTTTATCATGACGCTTCTTTTAAATTCTCAGTCTCTTTCTAAATCATTTGGGGCTAAGACTCTGTTCACCGATCTGTTCATTAGCATTTTTACTAAAGATCGCCTAGGGCTAATTGGTCCTAATGGTTCTGGGAAATCCACTTTTTTGAAAATTTTAATAGGGATAGAAAACCCCGATTCTGGAGAAGTTATTTCTAAGAAGGGATTAAAAATTGGTTATGTTCCACAATCCTGTGAGTTTCCCTCAATACCTGTTGAACAAGTTTTAATGGATGCTTTGACGAAAGAAAATCTTACAGATTATGATAAACAACTACTTGTAGAAACCTGGCTTAGCAAAATGGGATTTAACAAAAAACATCCAGCAACAGCAGCTTTGCTCTCAGGAGGCTGGAAAAAAAGACTTAGCGTGGTTCAACAGTTGATTTTATCCCCTGATCTTTTACTCCTTGACGAACCGACAAATCATTTAGATCTTGAAGGGATCCTCTGGCTAGAAAAGCTTCTTATGAAAGAAATTTCTTCTTATGTTTTGGTTAGTCACGACCGATATTTTTTACAAAATGTAGTCAATCGATTAATAGAAATCAATTCTACTTATCCCAAAGGAATGTTTGCCATTGGTGGCTCTTACGCTAATTTCTTAGAAAAAAAAGAGCAATTTTTACAAGGCCAGATCCAACAAGAGCGTTCATTGGCTTCTAAAGCACGTAGAGAAAAAAATTGGTTACGTCAAACTCCTAAGGCACGTACAACCAAAGCACAGTCAAGAATAAATACAGCAACCGAAGTGTTCCAGAATTTAACTCTTGTTCAAAATAGAAACCGTCAAAAAAAAACAGATATTCGTTTTTCTACAACTCAAAGAGAAACAAAGAAACTGCTTGTAGCAAAAAATCTCTCTAAAAAAATGGGAAATAAGACTCTTTTTGAGCACGTAGACTTTACTTTGAGCCCTAAAACTCGTATTGGCTTAATGGGGCCTAATGGTTCTGGGAAAACAACGCTTCTACGCATTCTTGCAAAAGAGCTCCTTCCAGAGCTTGGAACTATTAAAGAAGCCAATGAGATTAAAATCGTATACTTTGATCAACATAAAATACAAATTCCCGATCATATTACTCTCAAAGAAGCTCTCTCTCCTAATGGAGATTATATTTCCTTTCGAGGGCAATCGATCCATGTAAATGGATGGTGTAAACGATTTTTATTCTCACCTGATTTATTAAACATGCCTATTGGCTCTCTTTCCGGTGGGGAAAAAGCACGAATCTCCATTGCCCATCTTATGCTTAAGCAAGCAGATATTCTTTTACTAGATGAGCCAACTAATGATCTAGACATTCCCACCTTAGAAAGGTTAGAAGAAAGCTTAATTGATTTTCCTGGAGCTATTGTCTTAATCACCCATGATCGCTGTATGCTTGATCGGGTTTGTAATTGCTTACTTAGTTTAGGAGATCTTAATCAAACTACCCTGTATCCAGATTATGCTCAATGGAAAGCGGCCCAAAAAAGCCCGGTTCTTAAAACTAAAGAAAGCAAACACTCCCCTATTTCTAAACCAAAACTCTCTTATTTAGAACAAAAAGAATATCAGCAAATTGAAAAAAAAATTGAGGTTTTAGAAGAAGAAATTAAACAGTTTCATCAGTTACTAGAAACAATAACAGATACAAATGATCTTGCAGAGATTTGCACAACAATTGGTTTAAAGGAAAATCAAATTGAACAGCTCTACTTACGCTGGCAAATACTTGAACAGAAAGAATAAACATGTCCATTCCTTCAGATAGCGATTTCTCCGACCAACCACTTGATTTATCTTTTCACGCCTTCAGAAAAAACAGATATGCCTGCTTAGAACAATTGTGTTACACTGTAAATCAAATTCCTAATAGAGGTTCTTTCTCAAAAATTAAAAACGTTATTGCATTTTCAACGCATTCAACAACTTAAAGGATATGAAAAAAAATATAGGATCTAAAGATCGCTTTATTCGTTTAGGTTTGGCATTTATTCTCATTGCCTGCTCTATTTGGAAAAGCAGTTGGCTTTTGCTAATATTTGGTGTATTTACCCTACTAGAGGCTCTTTTTAGTTGGTGTATTCTGTATCAGATTTTAGGGAAAAATAGCTGCCCTATCAATCGTAAAAAATAATCTTTTATGCTCTATGATTTGATCATTCTAGGAGGAGGAGCTGCTGGTATTTTTGCAGCCATTAACGCTAAGCTAACTCATCCAACAGCAAATGTTCTCCTACTTGAAAAAAACGCCGTTTTACTCACAAAGGTGCGCATTTCCGGAGGGGGGAGATGCAATGTAACTCACGCTTGCTTTGAGCCCAAACAACTGATTAAAAATTATCCTAGAGGAGAAAAAGAACTCCTTGGTCCTTTTCATGTTTTTGGACCAGCTGATACGATAAAATGGTTTGAATCTAAAGGAGTACTTTTTAAGACAGAGGCCGATGGACGTATTTTCCCTCAAACAGACCAATCGGAAACAATCATTCAAGCTTTATTACAAGAAGCCCATGGATTAGCGGTGCTCATTAAGCTAACAGAACATATTGAAATACTCGAAAATCATGCATCTTATTTCACCCTACGTACAAAAAAAGAGATCTATCAAACCACAAATCTTTTACTAGCTACAGGCAGTAGCCGTCAAGGTTATCAATGGGCAGAACAGTTAGGCCATACTATTCAAAAACCGGTTCCTTCGCTATTTACTTTTAATGTTCCTGCTTCTTCCTTAAAACATTTAAGTGGAGTCTCTATTCATCCGGTTCGTCTACAGATTCTAGGGACAAAGCTCTTTCAAGAAGGCCCTATTTTAATCACACATTTTGGCTTTAGCGGTCCTGCTATTTTAAAATTATCCGCTTGGGGATCCAAATATTTACATGAACAGAACTATCAAACTCGGTTAATGATTAACTGGGTAGCTCTTTCCAAAGAAGAGACTTTTGTTAAATTACAAGAAGCAAAGACACATTTTCCCCATAAAACACTTTTACAAAAAAACCTATTCGATTTACCTAAAAATCTATGGAAGACCTTTTTAGAAATATTAGGCATTTCTTATAAAAAACGCCTTATAGAAATCTCTTTACAACAATTAAAAAATCTTGCTCAAAAACTCACCGGAGATCGCTATCAAGTTGAAGGGAAAACGACTCATAAGCAAGAATTTGTCACTTGTGGAGGAGTCACTTTAAAAGAAGTAGATTTTAAAACAATGCAAAGTAAAATATGCCCTCGGCTTTTTTTTGCAGGAGAAATTCTTGATATTGATGGGATCACAGGTGGATTTAATTTTCAAAATGCTTGGACAACCGGTTATATTGCAGGAAAATCTTCTCTTTAAGCCACATCCTCAAAAAAATTGACTAACGTCAACTTGCTAACAGCTTTATAAGGCTCAGAAGAACAAGTTTTACTAACGTTTCTATTGGCTTTAATAGGAGCATAATAATATTTACCTAAGGAGTCAAGATAGGAATCAGTCTTTTCAAGTTTGAAGTGCACAGAAGAATTAAAAAAAGAATAGGCAGGCGATGAAAGAATCTCTATTGTGATTTTTAACAATCAAACACAAAAAGAAACCTTGCCTAAAGGCTACCATCACCTAACCTATGACCAAAGATGTCAGATTTATATTTTACAAGCTAGAGGAGATACATCTAGCTCAATAGCAACCATTCTAAAAGTTCATCATAGCACTATACTAGTTTGATTTCAAAGTAAGAATTGCATAACTAGGTTTTTTTGAAAAAACTGCTCTAGCTTGCAAGAAGATGTTATCTTTTTGTATAAAAATGTTTATATATTCAAACTCTTAATTTGAATGCAAACGAGTTCTCTAATTGCACACAAGGGGAATATAAATTCTCTTAATTCTTC
>NZ_JAAVTY010000006.1:0-27927 GCF_018642185.1 Candidatus Rhabdochlamydia sp. W815
AGAGCTATAATATCAGTGAAAGTACAGCTTATAAAACAATAAAATGGGTAGAATACACCCTGATAAAACATCCCCTATTTGCACTGCCTGGACGTAAAGAGCTATTAAAAAGCGATATGGAATATGATGTTATTTTAATAGATGCCACAGAAACACCCATAGAGCGCCCTAAAACAAACAAAAACATTTTTACTCAGGGAAGAAGAAAAGGCATATACTCGTTTACATTCAAATTAAATTGAATAAGGTTTAGGCATTTCTCTACCTCCATATATTTTGTTGGAGAAAAATATACAACTTTATCAATAAAATTTTAAATAGCTATATAATAGTTTGTAGCTTAATATGTTAGAAAAGATTTATCGATTGTAAGTAAAGAAAATTATGAAAAAAGAAGATGTTAAAAATCTGGAGTAGTGCTTTCTAAAAAGCAAAGAAATTTGCTATGTTAGTTTTTTAAGAAGTTTTTTGGAGATATCTATTATGCCACGAGCACTTTTTTTTGCTTTAGCCCTTGTTACGGGTTGTAATTTGAACCTAATCCCTCAAGAAGATCATAAACAACAAACACAAGTAGCTCTAAAGCCTGTTGTTGTAATTACTCCTGTCATTGATAGCACCGAAGAAGATAGCATTTGGAGCCTATCCGATGAATTCACTTATTGCATTACCCATCAGCTTGCGCAAAAAAATCATCTTTCTTTAATAAATTTTGATAAAACTCGTGCGACTGCTCAACAACCCGTCTTAAAACAAAACCCTTTTGAGCAAGACATGAGCTGGCTTAAAAAGGTATTTTCTCATCATGGATTTGTAGTGTTTCTCGAACTTGTGGAGCATAACGAAGTAATAAGACAAGGTGATAAGCAAACCATTGATTCTAAAAAGTGCTCCGCTGAGCTTTTAATGACTATGCGTGTGCGCATTTTTGATTTGCGAAAAAACGAGCCTAAAGTAGTTTTACAAGAACTAGTACATGAATCTCATTTCATCCCTAGGCCCTTTACACGAAGTAATTTCCAACAAGAAAAATGGGGTCATGAAATGTTTACCATTTCTCCTATGGGCCTTGCACATTCACAATTTATCAAACACATCTGCAATCGCCTTGAAGATTACATTCTTCTAGCAGCTCATAACGATTAAAAAGGGCTCTTGATGGTAACTTCTTCCATAAGCGGCAATTATTTGACAACGATCCTATTATTTGGGACCATTGGATTATTTACTCTATGCATTGCTAAGTCACGTGGATTTTTTCATGATCGATCTTATATAAATGTTCCTTTTTCTTTAGCACAGCTCTTAAGCGTTTTTGTCATCTATTTGTGCATGACTCTCTTAGGGCTACCTATTTTAATTACTTTATCCAAACTTATCTACCCACTAATAGAGACAGAAACCCCTTTTCCTGTGTTTGTATTAAGTTGGCTACAACTTTTTGTAATAATGGTTACTTTTTTCTTAATTCGAGCTGTTTTATCTAACCATAATAGAACTATTTGGAGGCATATTTGGAAAAAACCAAGCTGCAACCAATCCTTAGCACAAGATATATGGATGGGAATATTAGCATGGCTCATCAGTTTTCCCATTGTTATTGGAATAGGTCAATTGTTTGACTTTATCCTTTATCTTTTTTTTCACTTAGAAAGTTATGAACAAGTAGCTGTCCGTTACCTTAAAAAATCTATCTATTCCCCTTCTCAACTCATACCCGCTTTAATCATGATCACGCTTGCTGCACCGATTATTGAAGAGCTGCTTTTTCGAGGATGCTTGCAGTCTTATTTAAAAAGATATATAAAAAAAAGCTTGGCAATTGTTTTTTCTTCTATTTGTTTTTCTGCTTTTCATTTCTCATTTAGCCAAGGTATTGGTAATGTTTCTTTGCTGTTTTCTTTGTTTGTATTTGCTCTTTTTTTGGGGTTTATCTATGAACGTCAAGGTTCTTTATTCGCATCGATTAGTCTACATATGACTTTAAACATAGTAAGTGTAGCCCGTATCCTTCTATCTTCCACAGAATAAAAAAAATATTATCGATTTAAAGGAACAAAGTATGATATGTACCAGAAAAGAAAGAGAGGATCGAGAAAAAATGGCAGCCACTCGCCGTGATGTTCAGAGCTTTGGTATTTCTGATATAGGGCTTTCACGTGCTAATAATGAAGATGCATGGAAAGAAATTCCAGAAAAACGCTTTTACGCTTTAGCAGATGGAATGGGCGGTCATAATGCAGGTGAAATAGCCTCTTACACCGCGGTAGAGAGCATTTGCTCCTCTATTCAAGAACTGCCTAGCGTAGAATCTATTCAAGAGCTTTTAAAGCATATGAAAAAAGCTGTGTATCAAGCTAATAAAACAGTCTTACAAAAAGCAAAGCAAGCTAAAGAGTATAAAGGAATGGGTACCACTCTTTGTTGTTTTATGTTATTTGATGATTATTTGGTTTATGCTCATGTAGGAGATAGTCGATTGTATCGCATACGCAACCGCATTGAGCAATTAACCAAAGATCATAAAATTCGTCATATTCAATGGGGGCAACCATCTGATGGCTCTACACACACTCGCCCCTTATTATTCCGTAATGTGATTACGCGCGCTATTGGCACTCATGTAGAAGTAGAACCAGATGTAGGAAGTTATAGCGTACAACCAGGTGATATCTACCTTTTATGCAGCGATGGTCTTTCTAATTTAGTCAATGATGAAGCTATACATAACATCTTAAAACTCCCTTGTTCTTTAGAGATAAAAGGAAACCAGCTATTGCAAAAAGCTTTAAAAAATGGAGGACATGACAATATTACTTTATTGTTGGTAAATATTCTATGATTAGCACTGCTATTTACCTAGACAATAATGCAACTACTCCAATTGCACAAGAATCGTTAGACGCTCTTATTAAAGAGTGCGCAGCGCCTGTAGGAAATCCTTCTTCCATCCATCGCTTCGGGCAAGCAGCTAAAAAAAGATTAGAAGGCTATAGAAATACCATTGCCAATTATCTCGCGGTTCCAGCCGACGAGATTATCTTTACATCAGGTGGCACAGAATCCATGAATCTTTTGATCTATGGCCTGCTAGAAAACAGGTTAAACACACACGTCATTACTTCTGATGTAGAACATGCTTGTATTTATAATAATTTGACCCTATTGCAAAAAAGAGGTACTCGTGTGTCTTTTTTGCAAGCCGGACTACACGGCAGTATTCATCCAGATCAAATCGAAAAAGCAATCCTTCCTTCAACGCGCATGATTATCCTCTCAGCTGTAAATAGCGAAACAGGAGTAAAAACCGATATAGATGCAGTTGCTCAAATAGCAAAAAAAAACGATATTGCTTTCATAGTTGATGCAGTAGCTCTTCTAGGAAAAGAAATCTTTTCCATTCCCAGTGGCGTTTCGGCTATGGGATTTTCTGGACATAAATTGCATGCCCCTAAGGGGATAGGTTGTGTTTTTGCTCGTCCGGAACTCGCTTTATACCCTTTTATTAAAGGAGGAAATCAAGAATTCAATCGACGCTCTGGTACACAAAATCTAAGCGGGATAGCAGCAATAGCCGCTGCGGTAGAATGCCTATATGAGCATTTACCCTCTGCTACAGAAAAAATGGCTAGGCTAAGGGACCTGTTAGAAGCTTACCTTATAGAACAAGCAGCTCCTGTTATCATTAATGGCTCTGGAAAAAGGATCTGCAATACAAGCAATCTTTGCTTTCCCGGGGTTCAAGGAGAAGATCTGATCATTGCACTGGATATGAGAGGTATTGCAATAAGTCATGGATCTGCTTGTTCATCTGGAGCCCTAGAACCTTCTCGTACTCTTATAAATATGGGCGTTTCTCATCCACTTGCTCGATCTTCTATTAGGATTTCCTTGTCCCGTATGACTACAGAAGAGGAAATCAAATCAGCAAGCTTACTCATTGCTAAAACAATTAAAGATCTTCGCTCTTAAGAAATGGTTTTTACCAATACGGTTTTAATGGCCAAGAAGGAAATCTCTTCTACAATCAATTCAAAACGATCAATTCGTACGCTATCTCCTTGAGAAGGATTGTGATTTAATGCTTTCATTACTATTTCTCCTAAAGTTTCTGCATTCTGGTAGCAAAGATGTACGCCAAACTGTTTATTAAATTCGTCAAGACGCATTTGAGCAGGAAAGCTGCGATCTAAAACCACATGAAAAGCGTTAGGCAAAATATCAGAAAAAGACTCCGAAATAGAAGATTTTCCAAAGATTTCATGTACAATGGCATCTAAGGTTAAAACTCCTTTAGCTAGCCCTTTACCATCTAATATAATGGCTAAGCTCTGATTATTATGACGAAATTGTTTTAAAATATCTAAAATCGATGTCGTTTGAGCAATAAACCAAGGGGACCTTGCATAATCTTTTATCCGTTTATTCTCAGGAATACGAAGTAAATCTCTTAAGTAAGCAACCGCAATAATATTTTGTGGATGACGATGATAAATGGGAACAAAGACTGTTTGTTTGCCTTCTATAAAACGACGCAACTCTTTTACCGTACAAAAAGCTGGAACAAGTGGTATTTGTGTTAAGGGCTGAGTGACATCCTTAGCTATTTTTGCTTTTAAAGAAAAAATGTTTGCTACAATCGTATTTAATTCTTGTTTGGTGTGATCTAAAGGAGGGCTTTGTCTCTCCTCAATAGCATTTTGTAGCTCTTCACGGGAAAGATAGGCTGTAGAAGCGATAGGATTCCCTATTAAATGATTAATCCATCTACAAAGTAGATCTAAGATGAAGATGATAGGGCGCAACAATAAAGAGAAAAAGTATAAAAAGGGTACCCCAAATAGCCCCATATGTTCTGCATAACGTCTACCTAAAGACATAGGGGTAATCTCTGCAAAAATCAAGATAAGAATAATCTGCGATAGAGGGGCGAAATCGGGACTTAAACCAATAGCATCATAGAAACGACGCGAGCACTCCGAGCCAAAAAATAAAGCGGTATTTATTCCAATAAGCGTTGTTCCAAATAAAAGAGCGGGATGATTTAGCAAGTAATTTAACCAAAGAGCGCTTTTTTTCTTTTTACTGACATAATATTGCAAGCGCACTTTATTAAAAGAAACACAAGCCATTTCCGTCATAGAAAAAAATCCTTGAACAACTAGGCAAAGAAGTGTAAAAAAGAGAAAAGCCTTCCAAGATTGCATCAATAGCTTCCTTTTGAAGAAGAGACTTTTATTAGTCTTACATATATACGGCGTACGCGTTTATGATCTGAGGCTAATACATGAAATAAAAAGCCATAAGCCGTATATTTAAATCCTGCTTTAGGAATATCTCCTATTTTCTCTGTTAACCAACCTCCTAAAGTAATCATATTATTTATATTTGGCAGAGCTATCCCAAAGATCTTTTCGAATTCAGAAAGCTCTAGTTTGCCGCTTGCAATGATAATGCCTTTGCCCGATGAAGTATAATCGGCTTTTTCATCTCTTGCATCTGCAATCTCTCCAACGACTGTTTCTACTAAATCCTCCAAAGCAATTAAACCTGACACAGACCCATACTCATCGACTACCAAAGCTAAAAACTCTTGTCTATCAAGCATTTGTCTTAAAAGTATGGGAGCTGAAGTCATTTCAGGAACAAAAAAGGGTTTTTGTAAAATAGCTATCATATCTTTTGGCTGATGTAGTTTTTCTTTATGAAGAAAATAGATTTGGCTGGTCATAATGCCGATCACAGAATCGAGATTCTTTTGACAAACAGGAACCCGAGAGCATTGTTGGTCCACAAACATACGCACAAGTTTTGTTAAAGGCTCTTCTAAATCAAAGAATAGGATATCAGTCCTAGGTCTCATTAATTCTTTGACTTGAGATTCACTTAATTGTAGATAACCTTGTATAAGTTCTGCTTCTTCTTCATTTAGCACTCCTAACTGACGAGATGCCTTTAAAGCATATTCCAATTCATCAACTGAGATATCAGGCTCTTTTTTCAAGAAAGAAAATAATAATCTCATCAGAAATTGCGTAATGGTTACTAAAACTTTTCTAACCGGTAAAAAAAAGTTTTGCAGTCGATAAATATAAGGAGCTACTCGATAAGAAATTGTATCATTATTAGCAAGGCCAATCGATTTAGGAATCATTTCACCAAATGTCAAGGTCAATACAAGAGGTAATCCAATATGTAAAATCCATGCAGAAAAACCATCAAATAAACTAGATATGACATTCTGAAATAAAATATTGGTAATTACATTCAATACTAGAATCGTAATGATTAAATCACGAGGAGAAGAGAGCAGATGAGCAACCAATTGCTTGCGTCGATCTACATCTGCTCTAAAAACCTTGACCTTCATTGAAGATAAAGAAAACAATGCCACTTCTGAACAGGAAAAAAAAGCAGAAGAAAGAAGAAGCAATACCAATAAAAAAATAGCAAAAGCTAATCCCAAAGAATCACTCATCTTTTGTAAAATAGACTTTTAATTGTCCCTCAGGAACTAGCCCTAAGCCCTTCATCAAGGTTAACTCAATCCATGCTGAATCTTTTTGGGAATTAATTTGTAGCTTTAAGTCTTCTTTTTCTTCTAATAAAAATTGTTTTTCAGACTGAAGAGCGTATAATTGAGATTTCAGCACTTCTAACACCTGCTTTTTTTTTTTCATGGCATGTAAGTACATAAAGCAACAGCAAAGCATGCACAATAGTACCCATCCATATTGAAAAAAAGCATTTTTTCCAAGATTAGGTTTATGGGTTTTATTCTTAATCCACTCGTTTGATTGCATACAATTAGCAAAAGCCCTCTAAAATTTAATACTTAGAGCATCTATTCTTTTTTTTCTACTTTAAGCCACAGGCAAAGTAATCCCTTTCTGTTTCATATATTTCCCATCTCGATCTTTATAAGAGACTAAGCATTCCTCTGAGCTTTGATAAAATAAAACTTGAGCTAACCCTTCATTTGCATAGATTTTGGCAGGAAGAGGTGTAGTGTTAGAAATCTCTAAAGTCACATAGCCTTCCCATTCAGGCTCAAAAGGTGTTACATTGACAATAATGCCACATCGCGCATAAGTAGATTTACCTACACAAATTGCAAGCACATCTCTTGGAATTCGAAATTTTTCTACACTACGAGCCAACGCAAAAGAATTAGGAGGAATCGTACATTCTTCTGCTTCTATGCAGACAAAAGCATCTTCAGTAAAGTTCTTTGGATCTATGATACAGTTATCAGTATTTGTAAAAATTTTAAATTGCCCAGCTACCCTTAAATCATAGCCGTAACTTGAGAGTCCAAAACTAATTACTTTTTTTCCTTCTACGTAACGTACCTGCTCTTTTACAAAAGGGTCGATCATTTCATGTTCTTCTGCCATGTAACAAATCCAACGGTCTGGTTTTGGAGCCATATTGATTTCCCTCCTTAATTATTAGGTTTATAGATTAATAAATTTACACTTCTTAAAAGAGATAGGTATAGCGTGTGAATTCGATTTCTTGCTAGAGTTTTCATTAGTTACTAATCATAGGTTCAAATTATGCCCGATAGCTTTACCCATTCATCTTGGAATAAAAAGGATGATTTTGCTGAAATCCCATTAAGACCGCAAGCCTTATCGGAATTCGTGGGACAAGATACCATTGTTAAACGTCTAGAAGTATCTATCTTAGCAGCAAAGCAAAGAAATGAACCACTTGGGCATTGCCTTTTTCACGGCCCTCCTGGCTTGGGAAAAACTACATTAGGAACTATTTTATCCAAAGCTATGCAAACAGACCTTGTGCTTACCTCAGGCCCTTCTATTGAAAAAGCAGGTGATTTAGCAGGTATTTTAACGAATCTAAAAGAAGGCGATATTTTATTTATCGATGAAATCCATCGGTTAAATAGAGCAATTGAAGAATATCTTTACGCTGCTATGGAGGATTTTTTTCTGGATTTAATGATTGATTCTGGCCCTTCCGCTCGCAGCATTCAAGTAAAACTCAATCGTTTTACTCTAGTAGGAGCTACTACTCGTGTAGGACTCTTAAGCAGCGCTATGCGTTCTCGTTTCACTCTAAATTTCAGACTAAATTATTATTGTTTTACATTCTTAGAAAAAATTATTATGCGTACAGGACAAATTTTAGGTATATCTCTTACAAAAGAAGCTTGTCTATCCATTGCAAAACGTGCAAGAGGAACTCCTAGAATTGCCAATAACCTCTTAAAATGGGTTCGTGATTTTGCACAAATTAAAGGTTTTAGCAAAATTGATGAGCCTCTTGCAAATGAAGCACTAAATATGTTAGAAATCGACGAACTAGGCTTAGATGAGATGGATAAAAAAATCTTGTCCACTCTAATTGATTATTACCAAGGGGGACCCGTTGGTATTAGCACAATAGCTGCGGCTCTTTCCGAAGAAATTCATACTTTAGAAGAAGTATATGAGCCTTATTTAATTACCCAAGGATTTTTAAAGCGTACGCCAAGAGGCCGAGAAGCTACCACACTAGCTTATGAACACCTTAAAATCCCTTTTAAAACTTGATGGAGATCTTGTATGAAGCTACTGCTTGCTTTTGTAACACTCTCATTAATTGTGTCTAGCTTATTATGCTATAGTAAAGAAGCGTCTGTAAATACACAGACCTTAAGCGATATCTCTAAGAAACACAAACCGCAAACGATTAAAATCTTACTCCACAAAGACCTACCCCAAGCTTTTTTAGAAGCTAAAGGCCGTTATTTCGTTTATAACCCTCAAAATGATTTCCTAATTGCAAGTGGCATTTACTCTAAAAAACAACCTATTTTCTCTCAAGAAGCAGGATTAAAATGGGGTGAGCTCTTTCCTGGGGTTTCTCAAATGCGCCTTGTTCCAGGATCTTCTCAAAGCACCATCTTAGTTAATGGGATTGAATACAAAGGTTGTGTAGAAATATACGATATAAAAGGCAAGCTTCATATTATCAACGAGATTGATATTGAAAACTACCTAAGATCTACACTTTCTCTTCAATCCCTTTCCGAGTTAGATGAAGAGGTTATGGATGCACTAGCTATTATTGCACGGACTAAAGCCTATTATTTAGCAAATAAAGATCCTCTTTTGCATTGGCATGTTACTAGCTTAGAAATTGAATACCAAGGCAGCGCTCTCGCTTGTCAAAATCCAAGTATTCCTGCCTGTATCTCTCGCACACGCAATATGATCCTTACCTATCAATCAGCACCATTTGAAGCTTCATGGACAGAAGATAGCGGAGGAAAAACAGCTTCTTTTTCTAGTATTTTCCGTAAAAACATCATGACTCCTTCTGGAGTTGACTCCCCTATTGCATCTGCACAAAGAGAGAATCATAACTGGTCTTTTGTCATCTCCAAACAACAATTAGCTCGTCTATTAGATGTTAAAAGCATACAAGCATTAGATCTCTATCAAGATGCAGACTCACATAAGGTTTATGCTATTCGTTATAAAGATGGCAATAAGCTAAAACAGATGGACTTCTTTACTCTGCAGAAAAAACTAGGTGCAAAACTCAAAAGCAATGAATTTACCATTGATGCAGATGAAAAAACAGTCTGTTTTACAGGTTATGGGAAAGGACACGGTGTTGGATTATGCTTATTTAGTGCTATCTGCATGGCAAAAAATGCAAAAAAAACCCCTGAAATTCTCAATCATTTTTTTCCTAATACCAAGCTGGAGCATATGGAAAGATTATCTACTAAAACCAAAGTTTAAAAAATTTCTAAATATAAATTCTCGAAATGACAGGCACCAAAGTGAACGAAAATATCTTAAACTTTTTAAAGTTGCTCAGAATTTCAACTTAATGCTACGATATCCTTTGCCGGGGATCTTTTGGAACTGCAGAACCTGAACCAGGTCAGAACTGGAAAGTAGCAGCCTTAAGGAATTTCTGTTGTGCTAGAAATTAATCTCCGGCTTTTCTTTAAAAAGTAAAAGCCATTCCACCAAACACAGCTTGAAAAATTGTCTTGCTATCATGATGTATGCAACTTCTTCTCTGAGAGATTTGTTCTGGCGCTGTTCCAATGCCATATAAAAAGACCATTTGATATCCTGCATAAAACTTTACCCATGAAGCTGGAATCCAACCTACTTGTGCAGAAGCCTCAGTAAAAAACCCTGCTCTTACTCGCTCTTTCTTACCCTGTAGAGACTTTTCCAATCTTAAATTATTTGCCATACCCCCTGCTTTGGCAGCTATGTTCCAATAGGTAACATCTGTTGGATTAGATTGTAAAAGACAACCCAATTGCAATCCAAACATCTCATTACGCATGTTTACAAAATAAGGGTTCGCAATACCCTTAGGTACCCCAGTGATTGATAGAAGCTTTAACTTTTCTTCCAGGCGAAAATAGTGAAAGCCAAACAAGGTAGCAAAGGAAAAATAATCTTGTGCTCTTGAAGTCAAATAATACCAATAATTTGCTTCTCCCGCACAAAAAGCCACGCGGTATTTTTCCTCAATCAGATCTACTGCCGGGAAACTAGCAGCATTTTGCTTTAAAGGAATAAGCAGATTTTGATTACCAGAAACCGACTTATTAAAACGCCAAGGGTTAATATGTAAGTAGTTAAATTCCAAGCTATTAGTACAATCAGCTGTATAAACAACCCCTACGCGATAACCTGATTTAAAATCAAAATCACGCATATTAGACAAAGCACTTGTTTGGTTGGTCGTATTTTTAACAAGCGTCGTTTTCTCTATATCATTGCGTTTCAAATAGATATATTCACCATAAAAGTCTAAATTACTCTCTGCAGAAACGGTTAAAGCGTAAGCTAACGCTCCGCAAGCAACACTAATAGTCCATTGTTTTCTTTTCATAAGATCCATTTTTTTAGAAAAAATATTTTGTAAATATACCATTCGCAGCTTATAAAGTTAAGCAAAGAAATCCTTTCTTACTGTGTTTAATACACTTACAAGACCCTTATAAAACAAGAAAACAATTCGTTCAATCACAAATTAAAAATTTATTAAATTTAAATTAATTAATAAAATAAGAGGTTTTTTTAAACAAAATAAACAAATATATGCTAAAATGATCCTTTAAACTGAGGGATTTATTATGACTGTTACTCCATTATTTGCTTCTTGTAGACCACCTCTAATAGGGGAAATATCTTTTCCTAGAGGGCTATTTAGTAGTGTTTCTTCTTTTATTAGCTCTTTCTTTACTACTTATGATCCCTCTCTTTTTTCGGTTTTTTTAGATCAAAAAAATATAGGCATTATTGATCAATTATCCAACTTCGGTAAGACCTTAGAACAGTATCACCCTGGAAAAACACGCAAATTGCTTAATGAATTTGCAAGAAAATATGAAAAAAATTCACAAAATCTAGATTCCTTACAGGATGCACACACAAAGACATTAGAAGAAATTGAAAAAGAATACCATAATATCACTAAATTGTCCGCTGAACAAAAAATTAAAACAAGCACTTCTTTTAACGAGTTTTCTGAAAAGTTTAAAGCACTCATAAACAAATATGATGCCAAAAAGTTGCAAGAGACTTATCGTTTGCTCGATGCATTTAACGAAACTATCATGCAATCACATCAATTATACATCGGGTTAGGTAAAGTAGTTAAACATATTGAAAACAATTCTCATCTTCTATTTTTGCAAACATTCAAAGAACAACTCAATTCTATTATTTTGCTACAAGAACAATTTAACCCTAATTTAGAAACTCAAGGTTTTCACCAAATTACTAGAAGACAAGCTAAACGTGATGGATTACTCGATCTAATTGCTGATGTAAACGCTATTCTTAAAACACTTGCTTCTGAAACCACCCGTAAGACAATCGGAAAGAACGACCACATCAAAAATGAACTGCTTAAAACCATACTAGAGAAAAGTGAAGAAGTTGTTTCTTTTATGCAAATACGCATGGAAAGACACAGAACATCCGTATTCAAAAAAATAAGGAGCCATCTTGAGGATGATGTTTCCTCTTGTGAGGATTTACAGAAAAAATTAGAACTCTTGCCTAACGATAAAAAAGCTCAAGGCCTCTTATTAGATCTTCAGAAAATGAGATTTTACCTCAAAGATGATGACCCACGCTCTTCTTGTAACACTCTAAAGGAAAAATTAGGACTTCTACTAAAGGAGCAGCCTTATCTCTTTACTGAAAGAGAGAAAATAGCTTTAACCCATCTTTTAGAAAACTTATCTGTTATTGCTTATGGAAAACGTTTTAATAAAAAAGATGTACAAGAACTGTTGAATCAATGCCAAGATATTATTAAAGAACTACTACCAAAGGAAACCGTCTTTTCACAAATAACTACCTCCCTCTATAAACTGAGTATTTGCCTTATACAGGGAAACATAGCGCCTAATGAGCATAAACATGTAATAGATCTCTTAAATGAATTCATCGAAAATCCCAAAGTTTCTTTTAAAGAAGATGAAAAACAAAAATTTTTAGATTTAAAACAAGCTCTTTTGTTTGATCCTAGCCAACCTATACCTAGAGAAAGAATACCCTCTTTACAACCTCAGAAATGCCTTAAACTAATAAAGGAAATCGAAAAACGCCCTCCTTCTATAGGAGAAAGTAAGTTAGCCATTGAACAAGAATTAGAGAAATTGAGCAAGCATGCAATGAATTTTACTCTTATGATGTCTTGTGATAAAAAAATTTTTAACAAGACTAGAGATTCTCTATTTTATCGTAATATCATACAAAAATCTGAAGAAACAGATTGCTGTCCTATAAAATTATTTCTCGATGAACTTAAAATACAAGGGTTTCCTACATGGAAAATTGTTTTGGTAAAGGTCTCATTTTTTGTCATAAAGCATTTAGGAATAGAAAAATCCATCCATAAAGCACTAAGCAAATACTCTATAATGCTTTATCAAGAATACACTCGTGATCAATTTCAAGATTTAAGCCAGAAACTAGTAGAAAATGCAACGATATACTTTCATTTATTAAACTCTGCTATCTCAAATGCTAAAGTAGATGCGCAAAAATTTCCAGATCAAGAACAGATCACTCGCCTGATTATAGAGCAGCTTTTATCTTTAAAACTAGAAGACGATGAAGCAGCGCTTAGAGAGCTCAATCTTCATGATCTATATAGTAAATTTGTAGACGATTTTCTGGAAAAATCAGAGTCAAGTCTATTAAAATGGATTGTATGTTTTTTTATAGATAAACCTGCTATTATTTCTTCTATTATCGAAACAGGAATAAATTCTTTCATTAAGCCAGATCCTAATGGAAATGCTTCTGGATTAGATCTCTTAATTCGCGACGGTCTCAGAACAATCTATAAAAAATTTCAACAACCAGAGGAAGATTCTCAAGAAAAGCCACTGCCTTCTAATCCGCTTGTCGAGAAATTTGTAGAAAACCTTATGCATACTTTTAATCAACATAGGAATATTCAACAAATAGCTTCTTCTACAAAGATTGCTGTTGCTCAGGCAAATCTTAAGAAGGAATTAGACAAACATGGTTCAAGATTAGAAGGAATACTTGACCAACAAATAAAAAATTATAAACAGCTTAACTATAATACAGAACTGCTATTAGATGCCAAAAACACGCAAGCGCTAGGAGAGAAAGACAGAGAATCTTTTTCCTTTTTGCCTGTTTTTCGAGATAAAATTCTGAACATTTTTTTTCCTGAACCTGAGACTAGACTGCTGCAACAACATACCATATCCCTAGCTGATGTTGGAAGCGATAAAATAAACACTACCATAAAAGCTGAAGTCGATGATAAAATTAGAGAAAAATTTATGCTTGATCTTACAAAATTATCAAAAGCTCCACCTTCTGAAGAAATCCTCTATGATTGGCTCTATCAAGGCTTAGGATTAATCAACCAAACTATTGAGAGCCCCAAAGAAAATAAAGAAAAACAAGAAGATGTAAAAGAAGAGATTACAGAGCTCTTAAGCGATATTAGTGCTTTGATTGCTAGCAAAGCACCTAAAACTGCTATTAAGGATATTATAAAGCGTGCGGGCTTATCATCAAAGCTAGCATCGAAGATTGAGGGCTTATTATCATCAAAGCTAGCATCTTGGATTTCTCCTATAATCCAAGAGCGTTTACAAAATATTGTAGACTTAGCAACGCAAGAAGCCTTGTATCAGCCCGAACTTATAGCTCAATTGGGTAGAAGGGTTATTTTACCTACAACTACTTTTTTAAGAACCTCTTAAGAATCTTTCCCATTTTCAAATTGCCTTTGTAAATGGGTAAGTTTTCTTCTTAAAGCACCTTCTACGTCGATCCCTTTGCTATCTGCTGTCATTAAAACATCAATTAGAGAGTTAACTATTTGTTCTTCTGTATGTAAAGGCAAAAGCTCTGATTTAAGCTCAGAAAAACCATTTGTCTTAAGCCGGTGTAACATCTTCTGTGCTCGAGATAAACTGGGAAGGCTTTCTGAAATACCGCTAAGAGCTCCTTTAGATTCCGTTTTTTTGATTTTTTGCCAGTTTTCTGCAATCTCTTCCACACTATGCACTTTTAAGTTATCAAAAACATGAGGATGACGACGGATCAGTTTCTCGTTTATATTCGATAAAATATGGGTTAAATCAAACCGTTTATCCTTTTCCGCAATTTTAGCACAAAATAAAAGGGTATAAAGCATATCCCCTAATTCTTCCATGATCTGCTCATCTAGATCTTGATCAATGGCTTCTATCACTTCATGCACTTCTTCGAGAAGATAGGGTTGCAAACTCTTTAGAGTTTGTCTACAAGACCATCCGCAATGATTAAAGAGCTTGTCTATTGTTTCTATCAAATTCGTAAATTCTTCCATAAGAGCCTTATAAAAATTTAAGTTTTCTAAAGGATCCTATCATTTTTTCTGTGTTTTATTTAAGATAAATAAAAACCGTTAGAGGTTTCATGCAACGACAATTCACAGCAACTGTATACATTATCAAAGATGATAAAGCTCTTTTGCTCATGCACCCTAAATTTCATAAATGGCTGCCTCCAGGAGGGCATTTAGAAGAGAATGAAACCCCTCATGAATGCGCTTTGAGAGAAGTATTAGAGGAAACAGGCTTAAAAATCGGTTTTTATCAAGATGAATATTTTCAGGTATCTCATAAAAACGCCTGCAGCATCCCACGTCCTTTTTTATGCTTGTTGGAAGAAATTCCCGCTTGGAATCAGACCCCTGTACACCAACATATAGATTTTGTATTTGTTGGATATCCGATAAAAGAGGGTCTGGATAAGGAGTTTTCTTACCGATGGTTTTCTAAAGAGGAAATTCTAAAGCTAAAAGAAGAAGAAATTTTTCCAGATGTTAAGCAAATTATTTCTGAAATATTTAACTTAAATTCCTTTCTCATAAAGGTTTAAAAATATGCAAGGGCTTTTTATTGCTTCTACCGGTCAGCATATTGGCAAAACCACAGCCTGTTTAGGCCTTTTCTCCGGGTTGCATAAGCTCTTTTCTCGTTTAGGTTATATGAAGACCATTGGACAGCAACACATCACTACAAAGCAAGGTACACAATTAGATAAAGACGTATTAGTCTTTAAAAAACATTTTGTACTGACCGATTCTTTAAAATCTATGAGCCCTATTGTAATTCCTGCTGGTTTTACTCGCGATTTTTTAGACCAAAAAATCCATATTGATGACTTGCGTAAAAAATTGATCAGCTCTTTTAAAACAATCCAAAAAAATAAGCAATTGGTTCTTGTAGAAGGCACTGGGCATTGTGGGGTGGATTCTATCATCCACTAGATCTCTTGCATAGCCAACAAGCAATCTAAAATTTTAAAGTATTTTAATCCATGAGAGTATGATTGTTTAAGCGATATAGCTGGAAATGCTTTTGTTAAGATAGGAATCTATAAATGAAAGCTTTAAAATAAGGGGTTATGAAAGAAATCTACTTAAATAATGCCCAAGTGGCTAAAGAGCTAAAACTTCCCCTAATTTTAATCTCTTCAGGAGGATTGGGCTCTAGCTTTGATGATTTAACACTAAACATTACCCTTTGCGATCAGTATAAACTATCTATTTTAGGAGTGATTCTTAACCGTGCGTTGCCCCAGAAACAAGAAATGATCCAGCATTATATGAGAAAAGCGCTTAAACGCTGGAATCTGCCTTTATTAGGATGTATTCCTTTTGATCCTTTTTTAAGTACTTTTTCCATGGGGACTTTGAGCTGTTATTTCAAACTCCTACTATTACAGGGTCTAATCATAGGTTTCGTCATTTTGATGGTATTCGATTGGTCGCCACCTCTTTAGAAAGCTATCGTGAAATGATTCTGCCCAACCAACTTAATTATTACACCATCTAATCGAGAAGATATTATTTTAGCTACCCTTAACAAACATTTAGAACTATTAGATTCTTGCAAGGAAGGTCTTTGTGCAGGAATGATTTTAACAGGAGATTTTTCTCCTCGCCATTATTTATTTAATAGAACAATTAGCAAAAGCTGATATTCCCGTTCTTTATCAGGACTTACGCATGAAGAATTTCCTTTGCACCTACCAGATCTAATAAATAATCTTTACGACATGATGCAATGAAGCGCCGTTTACGTAATAGGATCTATTGTCTTATTAGCAGAACCACATAATGTCTTGCCGTCAATGGCAATGCTGTCTCTTCCAAATGCCTGAGCTATGGACTGAGTCCACTGCATAAAACATGTACGGAACGAATGAGGATTTAAAAAGGCAAAAAACCTCTCATAGGTATACTTATTTGCATTCAAATTAAGAGTTTGAGTGTATAAACATTTTTATACAAAAGATAACATCTTCTTGCAAAATAGAGCAGTTTTTTCAAAAAAAACTAGTTATGCAATTCTTAATTTGAAATCAAACTAGTATATCATGAGAAGGAGCCCCATATTTACAGATATTAACAGATTGTAACCAACCGAGGTTCATCTGTGTCCACAATCTAAAGCCCATGTAATCATCTTGTCCACATAGCATGGCTAGGATAGATGTTGATAATATCATGAAGGCTATATAGTTGATTGCGCGCCTTTCTTGGGTCTGGTAATTTCGAAAAATGCATCATAATAGATGAAGAATGAATGAATCCTTCCATTTTATACTCCTTATGAAAAAGGAGCCAGAATCATTTTTTATCTCTCAATTATCAAGCAAAATCTTCATGCGTTGGCCCTGGTTCTTTATACACCCTTACATAGTTATACAGCGATGCAAAAAATTTCTGCTTTCACTGCAAAAATATCGACAGAAGATATCCATAAGATTAAAGAAGCTATTTCTGTTGCAGAAAGCCATATTGATTTCTCTTTATTGCAATCTGTTCTTAATGGTAACTAACCATTCAGAGCAAACCTTTATTAAATGATGGGTATCAAGATTTTTTAAACAAGCCCCTGTAGCACATTTTCTTAAAAGAGGACAACGAGACCAGAACTGTACTTGATAGGGGCAGCTCCCTTGTATAGAAAAATGCTGTAGCCCAATCGGTCGATAGCGCTCTGCTAGTGAAGGCCCAAACATGCTAAAAGAAGGAGTATTGGTTGTTGCACATAAATGAAGAGCAGCTGAATCCACACAAATAACTCCATCCATTTCACTCATTAAACTTTGCCATAAAGGTAAACTCAGCTCTCCTATACTCAGAGATTGAGATTTAAACCTTTGAACCATATAATCAGCTTGTTGTTTTTCAGATCCCGTGTGGTACACAAAAAGGAAGCATACGGAGTACTGGGTGCTAATGTGGGTTAGTAAAGTACATAAGGTTTCCACCTGTATCTCTTTGTTTGGCCAATGAGAATGCGCTGCTATCATGAGACGTATGGGTACTTTAAGAGATCTATTTGCTAATAGAATTTCTAATCTATTTTTTTCTAGGAATGTTAAATTCATAGAAATTGATTGCGGCAAAAAAATTGCATCATCGTTAAAATAATGCTGAATCAATTGCAAATATTTCATTTGCGCATTGAGCGTTTTAGCAAGAGGTATTTTTCTTGTGGTGACTAAAAGATTGATTTTTTCTTGTACGTGAGTAGAGTCAAAACCAATTTTTTCTTTAGCCCTTGCTAAGAAAGTTACACAGGCTGATTTAGCATTTCCCTGCAAGTCGAATAATAGATCGTATTTTTTAGAGCGCAGGTTTTTAAGAGTGCTAAAAAAAGTTTTCCAAGCCCCTAAAGAAGAGCGCCAGGCTTTAGTATTAATTACAATAATATTGGAAAGCAAAGATGAAGCTGATAATAAAGAAGCATTTGACTCTTCTACCACCCAATCAATCATTGCTTCTGGGAATCGAGCACGTAAATATTGCAACGTTGGCAATGTTTGAATAACATCTCCAATGGAAGAGGTTTTAACTAAAAGAATAGAAAAAGAGGAGCTTTGCATATCAAAACAGAATATCCTTCAGTAAAATATAGCCAAAGTAAAAAAATCATGATAAAATTAAAAATTTATTTTATGTGAGTATATAAACAATGAAATACATAGGATCTTCACGACAACCAACAGCTCTTTATTACATCGCTTTAACAGAAATTTGTAGGCGTATAGCCTTTGGAGCTATTGCTTATTTATTTTTCTTTTATATAGCCGACTTTCAATATTTTACAGAACACGCTTCCGGTCAAATAGGAACCGTATTTTTATCAATTACTATTTTTCTACCTATATTAGGTGGATTCATAGTAGAACGCATTCATTATCGTCTCTCTGTTATTTGGGGTATTTTATTAAATGCAATAGGCTGTTTTCTGATTTTAACCAGCTCTTTACCTTTTCTGTTTATTGCTCTTGTTTTGGTAGCTTTTGGAAATGCTTTATTTCAACCAGGTAGCTACGCTCTCTTAGGTACCTTTTATCAACAAAAGCCTCATTTAAGAGACTCTGGCTTTTCCATTTACTATGCCCTCATAAGCTTAGGGCAGCTTTCTGCATTTTGGATCCTAAACTCCTTAGCTGATTTAAAAAACCTACAGGCAGCTTTTGCAATAACAGGTAGCATTGGATTGATTGGTTTAATCCCCTTAAGTATAGCTTTAAAGCAATATAATAGACTTAAACTCCAAGCTGCAGAAAACGCTTTTTCTCCTCTTCACAAGCAGGAAAAAGATCGAATTTGGGTAGCGGTCATCCTCACCTTATTTTCTATTGTTTTTTGGATAGCTCAAGACCTAAGCCACACGACATTAAGTCCTTTATGGATCGAATATGGTCCCTCTATGATTAGACTTCTACCCTTTGATATGCAACTCTTTAGCATACAGAGCTTATATCTCATCTCAATTGCGCTTGTTTTAGCCAAAATCTATCTTTTTTCTTATAAAAAACGCTCTTATAGCAATGCTATCTTAAAAATTTCTCTCGCTTTTTTCATCTTGAGCATTTGTTTTGCCATGTTTACTTTAGATAGCTTCGAGCTAAATTTCGGCTCCTATGTAACTAGTTCGGTATTTACCGTATATTTTTTCGTGGTTTTGGCAGAGCTGCTGCTAGCTCCTATTGGTCTTTCTTTAATCACACGCCTATCCCCGCGCCGTTACACAGCTGTTTTAATCGGTATTTGGATTACTTGCTTCAATGCTGCTTTTTATTTAAGAGATTTAGCTTTTTTATTTATTCCAAGTCCCGTTTCTCCACATATGCTTTTTGAAACCGTTGCGATAGCATTGATCATCATCGGTCTTCTCGTATTTGCTCTTTCCAAAAAATTAAATCGCATGTGTCATTTTGAGCTCTTTTAAGCACTCTTTAAAATCCTCTGGAATTTTAGCCTTGACTGTTATTATTTGATGAGAAATAGGATTCGGGAAACGCAAGATATACGCATGCAACAAATGACGTATAACAGAGGTTCTGCAAAAAAAATGTTTTGCATAGAGGGTATCGCCTAAAATGGGATATCCCATATAACTTAAATGTACACGAAGCTGATGCGTCCTACCGGTCATTGGTTGGCATAGAAGAAGAGAAGCGGTTTTACTACGCTTTAAACAACGCCATAAAGTAACAGCTCTTTTAGCACCAGGTTTAGTAGCTACTCCATATAGGCTCTGTCCTTGGTAGTTTTTTAATTTTGCAATAGGCTTATCTATTTTTCTTTCCTCTTGCAAAACTTGCCCATCCACTAGTGCTAGATAAAACTTTTCTACAGAGTGCTCTTTAAATAAAGCAATCAATTTTTGTAAAATGAGTTTATTTTTCACAAAAATTAAAGCACCTGATGTCTCTTTATCCAAACGATGACCCAGTAACCATCTATCTTTTAATAAAGGTTGTAGGGACCGCATATCACTGATTAACATTGCGGGTTTGTTACAGATAAGCAGGTGTTCATCTTGATATAAGATTTCTAAGTGTTTTGGATGAAGAGTTTGGGGCTGATATAAGATCACCACATCCCCTATCTTTAGAGGATGGGTAGAAAAGCGCTCGACGATTCCATTTACAGTGCACAACTTTGTATCAATTGCAGATTTTAGAGACTTAACCGAGATGTCTGTGCATTGCAGCCTTAAAAACGCAAGTAAAGACATCCCTTTATACTCTCTTTCCAATTGAGCTTTACACAGAATCTTTTTCATCAAAATGCTCAAGAAAATCTATCGTGACTCTTACCCCAGCCCCTGTAGCTAAAGTGGGATGATAAGATTTAGACTTTGATAAATAAGCCACTCCTGCAATATCTAGATGCGCCCAAGCTGCTTTTTTAATAAATTGCTGTAAAAAAGCCGCTGCTGTGCAAGAAGATGCAGGACGGCCTCCTATATTTTTTAAATCAGCAATCTCTGATTTTAGCATTTCGGTATACTCTGGGTATAAGGGAAGACGCCAAAGCCTTTCATCTGTCCTAAGAGAGGCTTTTTGTAAGCCCCTTACAAGAGAGTCATTATTAGAAAAAAGACCTGCAGCCTCTTCACCAAGTGCAATCACAATTGCTCCTGTTAAGGTAGCAAAATCAATCACAACAGAAGGAGCATAGGTATCTTCAACATAAGAGAGAGCATCTGCTAAAACAAGTCTCCCCTCCGCATCTGTATTACCTATCTCCACCGTTTTTCCTAAGCGACTGGTATATACGTCCCCTGGTTTATAGCTACTAGGGCCTATTGCATTTTCTGCTAGAGCAAGCACACCAATGACGTTTCTTTTAATTTTTAAGCTGCAAAGGCTCTGTATTACACCCAATACACAAGCGCTACCAGCCATATCGCTTTTCATCGTCTCTATATAACCTGTAGTTTTTAAATTAAGACCACCTGTATCAAAGGTAATTCCTTTTCCTACAAGAGCTATTTTTTCTTTAGAAGAAGGATCTCCCATATATTCTAAAACAACTAAAGCAGGAGGTTGAACACTCGCTTTTCCCACAGCTAGCAATAAATTCATTCGCTCCTTTTCTAATTGCTTTTCACGTAAAACGACAACTTTAAGCTTTTTGCAGTCTTTACTTAAATCCTTTGCTGTTTTGATTAAACCTTCTACATGAGAATCATCCGCATTGCTATTCACTAAATCACGTGTAAGATATACCCCCTGCAGAATCTGTTCTACTTTCTTTATTAAAAAAGCATTAGATGGCTCTACACCGCAAATGCATGCATTCTCCAAAGGTGGGTTAAAAGGAATGCTTTTAAAGCAATCAAAGGCGTAATTTGCTAAGATTAACCCTTCTAAACTAGCTCGTATGAAAGAAAAGCCTTCTTTTTTGCTAAAAAAAGGCAGAAGTACATTACAGCTTTTGATCTTTTTAGCTCTTAGCTGTTTGACCGCACTTGCATAAGATTGCCGCAAGGTTTCTTCTTGACAATCAGCTTTTTCTCCTAGTCCTAATAAAAGAACCCTCTTTTCTATTCCTTTTTCGCGGTACAATAAAAGCGTTTCCCCTTTTTTACCAGAAAAGTCATCTAGAGGAATCTTTATAAGGACATCAAATTCTTTTAGTTCAAGAGCTATTTGCGCTTGAGTCTTTGTTTCCCATACAGGACATATCACAGCATCGGCGTATTTTCGTTTTTTTAGATCGGAAATATGGGTAATTTTAATCATAGTAATTAAAAAGGAATCTCCTCTTCTGCATCAAATGGTTCGTTGCTTAAAAGTGGTTTAGCTTGAATGCCCTCTTCTTTTAGCGGGGCATCGGTTGTTTGGCGCTCATCTGCCCTTTGATCTGTGCGACCAAAAGGACTAAACATGATATTATGAGCTGTAATTCCTGCTGAAATCTGAGGCTTTCCCTCTCGATTTGTGAAGATTTCTAAGTCCATTTCTCCTTGAACTATAATAGGGCTACCTTTCTTAAAATAAGCCATCATTTTATCAAATTGTTCGCCCCAAATAGTCACTCTCCACCAAATTGTTTCGTCTTTTCCAGCCTTACGCGTGCGTGCGGCTACACGTAAAGTAGTAACTTTTCGACCCGATGGGGTGAATTTAACTTCTGGATCAGAACCTAAATGTCCAGCAACTGTAGCTTGATTCATAAAAAATATCCTCGTATTTTTAAAAGTGATGCTACAAAGAGTATTTCTTGTAGCTACTAAAATAAGCAAGCAGTTTTCTTTCTAAATCAGAAAAGTCTAGAGAATTTAAGAAGATTATACATGCCATATCAGTATTTTTAACACTTTAAGCATTAATAATTACAAAGCTTGTTTTCGCTTTCCGACCAATGCTTTTTCTGACCTCGCCAACCCATTTTTTTTAAAACTATTTCAAGAACACTCTTAGAATTTTTATCATCTTTTTTATTCCAAAGATGGAAATAATAATCACAAAAAAATATCATATAGATCAACTATTCGTGGACGTGTTTTTTTGCGTGTAGACTCAAGTATTAGATGGATTTTGCTAAATTGTTTACGAGAGATATCGCTTGGATAAGAGCGGGCCATAATTACTTCCAAAGGTTTTATGAAAACTATCATTATACCTTAATGAGAAGATTTTAAACAGGCTCTTAAAGAATTATCCTTTACTAAAACCTCATCTACCCCACTCAATTTATAAATTGTCTTGTCGTGAAGCTTGTTGAAGAGCCGGATGCGGTAGTTCCGCAAGTCCGGTTCTGTGAGGGATGCGTAATGAAAGTTACGCATCTAATCGATAGAGGTTTCATCAGACGATTGAAAATGAATTTTATGCATCAGCATTTAGGCAAAAAGTTTATCATAGTCTAGAAGAACTGCAAATGGATGTGGATAAATGGGTAAAAGAGTACAATGAAGAGCGAGTCCACTCTGGGAAATATTATTATGGGAAGACACCATGGCAAACATTTCAGGATGCAAAGCATCTAGCACAAATGAAAATGCTAGACACATTACACCAAATTGATATTGTCAATGAAGTGCTATCTGTCAATTCAAGTTCTGTCTAGGACATGTTTTTTTAAGTATTTATATGTTCTTTTTTGTGCACTTCGAGGTTGAACGGGCACTCTCAAAAGTTTAATTTTGAAAGAAGTCTACTCCCAAACTGGCGTTAAAACTTCCAATCCAGTGCCATGTTTACTTGATTAATCTTTGAACCATTTCCAAATTTTCCATCATAACCTAAAGAAATGCTAAAACCGTTTTGAGAAGAAACAGAAAACTGTGCTCCAAGGAGAATTTGATCGGTTATTTGATGAAAACTAGTAACTGAAAAATCTGATTTACAAAATGTACCTTCTCGAAAACTAGCAGTGTAATGTCTTCCTGAAAGGGGTGTTGTTCTTAACCAACCCACGTTAACGCTGGGTACTAAACACATATTGCAATAGAGCCATTTTTTGGCAAGTTTCATATTAATTAGAAAACGTAAAAATGAAGCATATTTTCTTTTTACAGACAAGTTTATAGAATTGGCTTTGTTTTCTTTAAACGCTTCTTGAAAAATATTCAATTGATCTAATAAAATCTCTGGTTGAAGAAAGAAATTACAGTAACGCTCTAATCTAAAACCCGCTAATATGCTTTCTGAAATGTTCCAAATTGTAGGAGTGCTGTCTGCATTGCGAGATATCCCTGGAAATTTAATTTTTCGATGCACATCATAAAAACTTCCTGTTCCTAAAACAAGAAAGTCAAAATAAAAATTCTCAGAATTATATTTTAAACAAGGACCTAGATATCCTGAACTTGCACAGGCTTTTCCTGCTTGTTGTTTCCAGTCTAGCTGAGACTGAGAATAACCAATACCAGCGCCTAAACTCCAGTTATCAGTAAACAAATGATCTATCCCAATAGTAAATCCATAGGTTTGATTTGTAAAACCAATTGCTTCGTGACCAATCTCAGGACGACTATCTTGTGAATAAACAAATCCTAACGGGTTAAACCAAATGTCTGTAGGTTCACAATCATTTTCATAGCAACCGCCTCTTTGGTTTTCTCCTGATAAAAAGAAGGTATTTACTACACTAAAATTGTTTTCTAATTCGTTTAAGGCAAGCGCTCCGAATTGAGAAGGGGTTAATCTATTTAAAGCTTTTATATACTGATCTGTGGGAAGAACAAGTAGAGCTTTTGCAACTGTGTCAATATCAGTTTCAGCAAAATCAAAAGAAGAGCAAAATAGATAATCCTCTACAGCACCCGCGTTACCCTTTGGCCTACTAGCACGAATAACTATAGGAGGAATAACTATAGGAGGAATAATTAAAGAATCGGTAAGAATAAGGAGTTGCACCTCATTAGAAAGATAATTGATGGTATAATCAACAGGGTAAGTGCTGGAATTACTGCTAAATTCCCCATTAACGGTAGGATCTGTAGGATCTGTACCTGCGGTAAGAAAAGTATAGATTGTCCCCGCTGAATAAGTCCCAGGGGTAGGATGTACTTGTAAGGCTCCATCCAATGTGGCAATTCCTGTAACCTTAAGTAGATCTGTTGCTCCTGCTTCATTGATTTCTATGACAAGCTCTCCAGAATCCGTTTGCGTATAATCTCCATCTATGGTTAGTGTACCAATAGAATTACCAGGTTGCACACTACCGTTATTAGTTACATTGCCGATCGCTGTTCCACCCCCCCCAAGTATGGCATTAGTAGCTACGGTAAACGCACCTCCTAACTTATTATTCACCAGAAGAGTTCCTGCATTAATATTAACAGTCCCTGAAGAAAAGCCTGACGAATCATTAGTAAAATTTACCACTCCAGGTCCTTGTTTAGTTAAAATCCCGGATCCTGAAATAATGCCAGAATAGGTTCCTGTTTCCGCTTGATCAAACACAACTGTACTATTGTTTTCAATACCCTGTTGTAAGCTCGTCGTGTTTCCTACTAATACACCAGCATTTACCGTTATTCCTCCTGTGTAGCTGTTGTCTCCGGTTAAGGTAAGCGTTCCAGTTCCTTGTTTGGTAAAAGATCCTGTTCCGCTAATCACTCCTGCGTAACTGGTATTATTAGAGGTTCCTTCGATCAGAGTCTTTGTTCCTAAAACTATAGTTCCGCTACCACTTAGATCGCCGATGGTTTGTGATGAAGCTGTGATACCACTAATATCAAAGCTGCCTGTGTTATTAATAGTAACAGCTCCTTCAGAAACAAGCGTTCCATCTTCGGAAAGGGCTAAGATCCCCTGATCAATTGTAGTTCCCCCACTATAGGTGTTAACTCCGGTCAAGATCAGATTTCCACTATTGGATTTAATTAGGCTAGAATCACCAGAAACGATGCCTGAAAGGGTTAAAGTAGAATTAGATTCTACATTGATAGTTCCTAGTCCTAAAAGGCTAACGTTTCGAGCAGAAGAAAAGGACATTTGTGCTTTAAGGGTTCCTCCGTCAAAACTAATCCCACCAGATGGATCTCCTAAGTTACTATCCTGTGAAGCAATTAGGAAACCTCCATTAATATGCGTTCCTCCTCTGTAACTATTTACTCCAGATAAGGTGATCATTCCTGTATTCTTTTTAAGAATCCCATTATCAAAATAATCTTCAGGTGCATCTGGATCAGCTTCAATAGCAAAATTTGCATTCCAGTTGCTTTCTCCATCTAAAATGAGCTGGGCGTCTTTAAATAAAAATATATCCTTTGCGTATCCTTTACCAGGAGTTGCTGCCCCAGTTTCAACAGGATTCCCATCTGTACCAGTTTTAACTCCGGCTTTACCTATTTCAGTAGTATTGTCCTGTATGGTGGTTGGATTAAGTAAAATGAGAGTAGCTCTTTCGCCTACAAAAACCGCGCCTCCTAATGCTCCTCCTCCTCCTCCTGCTCCGGTATTATCTCCTCCATCTCCTCCAAAAAAACCTCCTTTTCCCATTTGCCCTGAGCTACCGCCGCCGCCGCCGCTGCCAAAACCTCCTCCTCCTCCTCCGGTTAGTCCACCGCCGCCGCCGCCGCCAAAACCTCCTCCTCCTCCTCCTCCTCCAGAATTTGCGATTTTTCCGATGCCACCAGCACCACCACTTCCAAAACCTCCTCCTGCTCCTCCTGTTGATGGACCAGTATCTGTAGCATTTCCACCACCGTTTCCACCACCACCGCCAATGCCAAAGGAGGCTGCTGGGCTAAAACCAACACCACCGCCGCCACCACAGTATCCTCCTGCAACCGAGCCATTTCCAGTTGCTGATGCCCCAGAGCCTGACCCGCCACCAGGACCAGGAGAATTACCCGAAGAGCCACCGCCACCGTCACCGCCACCATATCCCATTGCATCATTTAATTCCGAAAGTGAAACTCCTCCAGATGCTCCTTTTCCAGGCATAAAGCCTCCTCCGTTCCCTTGATTTTGTTCGGACGAGTTGGGCGCGTTTTTATTTGGAAGACAACTGATTCCACCTCCTCCACCCGCAACTGGTAACGGATTTGCATCGCTGGTCATCACATTTCCTCCAGAACCGCCTTGCGCCTTGTTATTTAAAAGCTCTACATTTGAATTGAATGTAACAACATCATTAAAACCGATAAAAAGAGCTCCTCCAGCCCCTAATCCTCCTCCTCCACCTCCTCCTGCAGAGTCTCCTCCAGAACCTCCAATAGCACCTCCATTTTTTAGGGTACAATTTTCAATGGATACTGATAAGGAAGGTGTAAAAGGAACCGTACTGAATAAGCAGAATTGATTGTTATTTCCGTCGATAACTTGAGGGGTAGACCCAGAAGCGGTAATATCTACTGAGCTTGCGATAAAGGGTAAATCAGTTTGAAGAATAATGGGAGAAAGGCCCGGGTTAATAGTTATCGTGTTTGATGAATCAAGTGAGTTATTAAGGTCTACGATAGCTTTCCGAAGGCTTCCCTCCACTTCATCATCTAGGTTATTTGTAACGGTAAATGAACCTGCCCAGGATAATGCTGAAAAGACAATCGTACTAGAAAAAATAAATAGACCCAAATTTTTCATTTTTTTCTCCTTTTATTTTACTATTAATAGATAAATAAATTATTTTTTATTTAAAATAAAAAAATATATATATAATAGAATTTTTGGGGATGAAGACAAAAATTACGCTATGGAAGGTGCTAAATAGGGTAAAGATGGAGAACGGAGCTGTTATTGCATATATAGTAGTGCCGATTCAAACGGCTAGCTTAATGGGGTTCCAGTCAACGACTTGAAACTTGTCGTTAATCCTACATTTCAAAACATCTGTTATTTTCGGTATCTCTTCTAAGAAGAATCCTCTAATTGCCTGAAAAAAAGTCACCGACGTTTCGTAATATCAATTGTATATAGTAGTGCTAATTCAAACGGCTAACTTAATGGGATTTAAGTCAACGACTTGAAGCTTGTCGTTAATCCTATATTTTTCTATGCGATTGAAATTGCACACAAAGAAGGGGTTGCTCCTTAAACGGAGTAGGATAAACTCTCCAATATAAACGAGATTTTTTCAAATCTCAAAACCGCTCATTAAAGAGCAAAAAAATGAGGA